>JAJFVI010000032.1 GCA_021371895.1 Eubacteriales bacterium
GCTTTATTATAGCATACCCGGGCACAGCGCGGTAGGGGAATACTTTTCCCTCGCCCCCTGCCAGCGCTTGTGGATACGGCGGCTGCCGCCCTCCACATCTAGCGCTTGCAAATGGGAACGTTTGTTTGTATAATATATACGAACGTGTGTTCTTTTCGTTTTTCTCCTCCCCATGGCGCCTACGCCGGGGAGAGAGACGCACCAGCGGTCAGGCGCATTTTGTACGGGGGCGATACGATGAGCAAAGTGGTTCTTCACGCCGACTTGAATAATTTCTACGCGTCCGTCGCCTGCCTTGCTCATCCCGAGTGGCGGGAACTTCCGCTGGCCGTTTGCGGCGATCCCACGCTGCGCCACGGCATCGTGCTGGCCAAAAACATGCCCGCCAAGCGCAAGGGCGTCATCACGGGGCAGGCCATCTGGCAGGCGCGGCAGTCCTGCCCCGATCTTCGCACCATTGCGCCCGATTTTGACGAGGTGCTTCGTTACAGCGGCATCGTGCGCGGCATCTTCTCCCGCTACACCAACCGCGTGCAGCCCTTCGGCGTGGACGAAGCCTGGCTGGACGTCAGCGGCCCACAGGTGGAGATCGACGACGGTTTTTGCATCGCCAATCACCTGCGCCACACCGTGCGCGAGGAAACCGGCCTTACGCTGAGCGTGGGCGTAAGCGACAACCGTGTTTTCGCCAAACTTGGCAGCGACCTGAAAAAGCCGGACGGCGTAAGCGTAGTGTGCGCGCAGAACCGCGCCCGGGTGCTGGATCCCCTGCCGGTGAGCGATCTGCTCTTTGTGGGCCGCGCGACCGCAAAAAAGCTGCACGCGATCGGCATCTTTACCATCGGGCAGCTCGCGGAGGTCGACCCCGGGGCTCTCAAGGCGGTTTTTGGCAAAAACGGCATGATGCTCAGCCGCTTCGCCCGCGGGGACGATACGGCCTCGGTGATCGCCGAGGATATGCAGCCCACCATGAAGAGCATCGGCAACTCCATCACCACCGCGCACGACATCACCACGCTGCACGACGCGCGCATTACGCTTTATGGCCTGTGCGAAAGCGTCGCCTCCCGGATGCGCAAGCATCACGTGGCCGGGCGCGTGGTGCAGCTCTCCATTCGCAACGCGACGCTGGATTGGTACCAGCGCCGGCAGAAATTATCCTTCGATACCGATTCCAGTTTCGATCTGTTCGTGACGACCTACGCGCTGCTGCAAGCCAATTGGCAGGAGGGCGCGCCCCTGCGCTCCCTGGGGGTGAGCGTAAGCGCCCTTTCCCCCGCCGGGGAGCTGATGCAGCTCTCCTTTCTCCCCGAGGACGCCTTGCGCCAGAAGCATCAGATACTGGAACAGACGATCGATCATATCCGCGATCGCTATGGCCATTTCGCCATCCAGCGCGCCATCATGCTTTCGGATCGGGCGTTGGGCAAAATCAACCCTGAAGAGGAGCACGTGGTCCATCCTTTGCCTTTCTTCAAATAGGGTTTCGCGTTTGAAGACGCGACCAAAGGGTAATTTTCCCTTTGAAATCCCTATAGGTTCCGCACAAGTGGGTGCGGGCAAGGCGATGCGCCTGCGGTTACACCAACGGGATATTCCCTTTGGAATCCTAAGGGAACGTGCCCTGCGGGCATGTGGAGTTCCGCACATGTGTGTGCGGGCAGGGGCTTTCCGCTCGCCCCTGCACCCTTCGGGGCTTGCGTTTGTAGTAGGGCGCAATGCTCCCTTTTGAAATACAGGATAGTCGTCCGGTCATACCGCGTTCGTCCGCACGCCCTGAAGGGCGTACGTACGCGCGGTAAGCCCGACCGACAAGCCTGTCTTCCTGTCAGGGAGCATTGCGCCCCTCAAGCAACAATCTGCAAGCGAAAAAAAACGTCCGTCAAATAGGTTTAACATTCGTTGAATAACAATAACGTAATACTACACTTGCTTACCCAAGCCGTTGATTTCATGGCGAGGAAAAGGATATAGCGAGAATCGTATACTATACCTGTTCATTGTATTTTAACCTTGCCTGAATGCCATTCAACATGGATAACGATTTTCTTCCCGTCGTCATAGCACAAGCAGGTATGGAGTGTGTAAGCAGTTCCATTCCAAATTGAACACTATCCAACATGTATCGTATTTCCCCTGTCGCCTTGGAATCACCAGGCGGGAAGCGCGAGGGGTCGCCGGCAGGAGGACAGGCTTGTCGGTTGGGCGTACCGCGTGTACGTGCTCCCATAGGGAGCACGTACACGCGGTATGACCGGACGACTATCCTGTACTTCAAGAGCACCGTAGAGAAGCGTGTGCCCTGTGGGCACCGTTGCGTAGCAACGAGCGACTCGAAGGTGGACGGTTTAACAAGAGCAAAGCACGGTAGTGCTGTACTCGCCAATTAAACCGGCTAAAACGCATGTGACCAGTTTATACCCGCCGCATAAGAAGGCGACACCGAAGGGCGCAGGGGTGAGCGGAAAGCCCCTGCTCGCCCTCACAGGGGCGACACCGTACTCCTGGGATTCCAAAGGGCAGTAATGCCCTTTGGTGCGCTCCTCAGGGCGCACTCCCCTGGGATCCCGCATCCACGGGTTCATCTTTTCGCTATAAAGGAAAAGAAAGGAGCCCCTTCTTACAAAGCGGCTCCTTGAGGGGACCCCCAGGGGGATTCAACCCCCCCCGGTCTGTGCCTTTGGCACGGAATCTCCCTTCCCATGACACAGGGAGCCCACGGGCAGTTCCGAAAGGGAGAAACCGCCCGGGGCTCCCACAGGAAGGCCCCGTGCAAACCCCACAGGGAAGGGCTTGCACTTATCGTTGGGGAAAACGGCGAACGGCGCATTGCGCGGAGGCACAAAGCCCGCCGCCCGTCGATTTCCGCATGGCGCTTCCAGCGCCGCTGGTTAAGCTGTTATTCCACGTCCTGCAGCGCGTCGTAACCCTCTTCGCCGGTGCGAACCTTCACGACGTTCTCCACGTCATACACGAATATTTTGCCGTCGCCGATGTGTCCGGTGTACAGCGCAGTCTTGGCGGCTTCGATCACAGTGCGTACGGGAACCTTGCACACCACGATTTCCACCTGAATCTTGGGCAGGAGCGTGCTTTCCATTTCAACACCGCGATAGTACTCAGGCCGACCCTTCTGCATACCGCAGCCGAGCACCTGCGTAACCGTCATGCCGGTAACGCCGATCTGATCCATCGCCGCCTTGAGGCGTTCAAACATGCTCTGTTTGGTGAGGATAACGACGTTGGACATCTTGAGTCCCTTGGCGCGAGCCGCCGTGGGCGTGCTCTTATCCACAACGGGGACTGCTTGTTCCACAGACGCGGTAGGCTTGATGATTTCCAGAGCATCGTTGCCCACCGGGATTTCACCCTGGCTAAGCATAGGCATGAAATCCGCGTAGCTGCTGACGAGCCCGTGCTCTTCCACATCCAGGCCGCGAATCTCTTCCGTAGCGGATACGCGCAGACCGAAGGTCTTTTTAATGATGGTGAAAACGATGAGCATCGTAACCGTAACCCAGGCAGCGACCGCCAACACGCCGATGGCCTGAACGCCCAGCAGGTGGAACCCGCCGCCGTAGAACAGGCCGCCGTCAAGGGCGAACAGGCCGACCATCAGGGTGCCGGCAGCGCCGCACAGACCGTGCACGGCTACCGCGCCGACCGGATCGTCTACCCTGAGTACCTTGTCGATGAACTCAACGCCGAACACGACCACGAAACCGGCGATGAGGCCGATGAAGAACGCGCCGACAGGATTCACAAAGGCACAGCCAGCGGTGATTGCCACCAGACCGGCCAGGGAGCCGTTTAGCGTCATGGAAACGTCGGGTTTCTTGTATCGAATCCAGGTGATAATCATGACGGTCACAGTCGCCGAGGCGGCCGCGAGGTTGGTGGTCATGAAGATGTTGCCGGCAGCCGTAGCGGCCGCGCCTTCGATGGACAGGGTGGAACCGGGGTTAAACCCGAACCAGCCGAACCAGAGGATGAATACGCCCAACGCACCCAGCGTGAGGCTGTGGCCGGGAATCGCGTGGGATTTGCCGTCCTTGTCGTACTTGCCGATGCGGGGCTTAAGCATCGCGGCACCGATGAAAGCGGCGATACCACCGACCATGTGCACAGCGGTGGAACCGGCGAAGTCGAGGAAGCCCAACTGACTCAGCCAGCCGCCGCCCCAGATCCAGTGACCGCTGACCGGGTAGATGACCGCCGAGATCACTGCCGAATATACACAATAGCTGATGAATCTGGTACGTTCCGCCATCGCGCCGCTGACAATGGTCGCGGCCGTCGCGCAGAAGACGGTTTGGAACATAACGAAAGTAAACTTGGAGATGTTTGCGGGAATGGCGAACATATCACCGCTGATTAGCAGGCTGATGGACCCGAAGAGGCCGCCGTTATCCTTGCCGAACATGATCGAAAAACCGATAAACCAGAACACAACCGAACCGATTGCGAAGTCCATCAAGTTTTTCATGATGATGTTACCGGCGTTCTTGGCGCGTGTGAACCCGGTCTCCACCATGGCGAAACCTGCCTGCATGAAGAATACCAGCGCGGTGGCTACCAATACCCATATGGTATCCGTGCTTGAAATGGTTGATACGATCGTCTCCATCTCTTCTCCTCCTAACGAAATGTATCAAAAAACAAGCCTGCCATACGTTCGGCATTGAACGATGGTGCGTAACGAGGGAGAATATCTCCGTCTCACGTATAGCGGCTTGTTTTTCTACGGCGGGGAAGTGCACATTATTGTGCGACTTCTGGCGGCGGACATATCGCCCACCTTAACTTGTGCATCGTTTTAGTTCGTTCGCGCGGCCACCGTGCGGCCGCTTACACGTACATCAGAATATCCTGATAGGTGGGCATCGGCCAGTACTTCTTGGCGACCAGCCCTTCCAGCACATCCGCATATTTGCGGACTTCCGTCATCGCGGCGAGGATGGTGTCGTGAGTGTAGGCCGCCTGTTCCATCAGTTCCAGATCCCCGTTTTGCCCGGCAATCGCCTGATCCAACATGTTCATGGCCGCGTAGAGCGACGCAGTCTCGGTACTGAGCTTCTCCAGCATCGACATCTCGGTATCCACCGCAATGGAGGTAGATACATTCTTTTTAAACTCGGCTTCTTTGGCTACTTCCTTGCTGTACTCCAGCACCGCGGGAAGGATCATGCGACGCGCCATGTCCATCATACACAGCGCCTCGATGTTGATGACTTTTACATACTTCTCCAGCCTGATCTCGTAGCGGCTGTGCATTTCCGCTTTGGAGAAGATGTGATGCTTCGTAAACAGTGCGATGTTCTTTTCGGAGATGTAGCAGGGCGCGGCGTCCACGGTGGTCTTCATGTTCAGCAGCCCGCGCTTCCGGGCTTCTTCCACCCAAGCGGGGTCGTAGCCGTTGCCGTTGAAGATGATGCGTTTATGCTCCTTGAGCACACGGCGGATCAGCGCGTTCAGGGCGAAGGTGAAATCAGAGGCGTTTTCCAGCTCGTCGGCAAAACCGCACAGGCTTTCGGCGACGGCGGCGTTGAGCGCCGTGTTCGGGCCGCTGATGGACTGCGAGGAGCCCAGGCTGCGGAACTCAAACTTGTTGCCTGTGAAGGCGAAAGGCGAGGTGCGGTTGCGATCCGTGTTGTCTTTGGAGAATTCGGGAAGCACGTCCACACCCAGCAGCATCTGCACACGCTCACGGTTCTGGTATACGCTTTCGCTGACGATGGATTCGATCACCGCGGTCAGTTCGTCGCCCAGGAACATGCTGATAATCGCGGGCGGCGCTTCGTTGGCGCCCAGGCGGTGATCGTTTCCGGCATAGGCGATGGATACGCGCAGCAGATCCTGATAATTATCCACCGCTTCGATCATCGCGGCGAGGAAGAGCAGGAACTGCGCGTTCTCGTTGGGGGTCTCGCCCGGATCCAGCAGATTCACGCCGGTGTTGGTGGAAAGGGAGTAGTTGTTATGCTTGCCGCTGCCGTTGATGCCGTCGAAGGGCTTCTCGTGCAGGAGGCACACCAGGCCGTGCTTGTTGGCGACCCGCTTCATCACTTCCATGGTCAGCTGGTTATGGTCAGCCGCGACGTTGACGGTCGCGAACACCGGCGCCATCTCGTGCTGGGCAGGGGCGACCTCGTTATGCTCGGTCTTGCTGTACACGCCCAGCTTCCAAAGCTCCTCGTTCAGCTCTTTCATGAAGTCCCCCACACAGGGGCGAATCGCGCCGAAGTAATGATCGTCCAGCTCCTGGCCCTTGGGTGGTTTGGCGCCAAACAGCGTGCGGCCGGTATTGATCAGGTCAGGACGCTTTTTATAGTCTTCTTTATCGATCAGGAAGTATTCCTGCTCGGGGCCGACGGTCGGGTATACGTTGGAGACATCCGCGTTGCCAAAGAGTTTCAGCACGCGCAGCGCTTGTTTGTTGAGGGCCTGCATGGAGCGCAGCAGGGGGGTCTTTTTATCCAGCGCCTCGCCGCCATAGCTGCAAAACGCGGTCGGGATACACAGCGTGCCATCCTTAATGAAAGCGAAGCTGGTGGGGTCCCACGCCGTATAGCCGCGCGCTTCAAACGTGGCGCGCAGCCCGCCGCTGGGGAAGGAACTCGCGTCCGGTTCGCCTTGCACAAGCTCTTTGCCGCTGAACTCCAGGCTTACGCTGCCGTCGCCACGGGGTTTGATAAACGCGTCGTGCTTTTCGGCGGTGATGCCGGTCATCGGCTGGAACCAATGGGTGTAATGGGTGGCGCCCATTTCAAGCGCCCAGTCCTTCATGGCGTTGGCAACCACGCCCGCGACTGCCGGGTCAAGCGAACGTCCCTCTTCGGTTGTACGCTTCAGGGCTTTGTAGGTTTCCTTGGGCAAACGCTTTTGCATGACAGCGTCGTTGAATACGCATTCTCCGAACCTTTCGCATGAATTCCTCACGTAGCTGTCCCTCCTGTGTTGATAGGCCTTACACTGTATGAGCCCGAATAATACAAGAAACGGCGCGATGGAATGCTGAACAATCCACAGCGCCGTTGCTGTATGCGTGGAGTATATACCGCGCGGCAAAACGTGTCAAGCGATGGACTGTATTTCGGTTGTATTTTGTACCCCGTAAAACATTACCTGTACGTTTTCCCCGTCCGCCCTGTTTTCGGGCGGTTTTCATCGTCCGTTCAGGGTGCGGGGGTTTCTGTCGGTGAAACGGTCGCCGTCGCGGTTCCGCCCGAGGAAGGCAGGCCAATGTAAGGCAGGAACAGCAAGCCGCCCTTGACCGCCGCCTGCGTAAGCAGTGCGTTGAGCGCGGTCTGGCTCATGCCATCCAGCGCGGTGGCGGCTTTCACATCCAGCGGATCAGGCGTCCATTTCCCCTTGGTGTTCCCGGCAAAGATCATCGTAACGGTTTGGGGCAACTCTTCGCCCGAAAATGTCAGGGTCATATTGAGTGCGGTGGAGGCATTTTTCGCCTGTCCGCTGGTATACGTCTCCTGCAGGGTGAGGGTCATGGGTGAAAATACCACATAGCGCGCTGCCTGTTCCTCCGTGGCGATGGTTGAAGCCGCGTCACCTGTTTCCCCGGGCGTATATTCCGGCGAAAGAGTAAACTCGTAGTCGCACTGCACGGTGTCCTGCCCCTGCGCGTTGGTCGCCTCGGTACGCTTGCCGGTGAAGGTGAAGGCCGCGGAAAAAGCCTTCCACGTTTCCGCTGCGGCCGTATCCTGCGCGCCCACCTCGAACGTCCCCGTGTCCGGCGGCGAGCGCAGCACCGTTCCCTGATAGACGGTCGTGCCCGTCAGGGTATCGTAGGTCTGGTAATTGACGCGGAGCAGTTCCTGATCGTTTTCGAGCTGGAGGGTGTTTTCTTCCGGCAGGTCGCCCACGCCCTGCCTGCGGTCGTACGTAAGCGTCGCTTCGCCCCCCTTGCTGTCATACAGGGGCAGCGAGAGCGAAAGCGCAAGCGTGTCGCCTTGCAGGCTCATGGTTCGGGACAGCTTCAGGTTTCCGGTCAGAGGCAGCTCGTCAATCGTAAAGAAATAGTAGTTTTGCTGGCTCGGGTCCAGATAGCGCTTTACATCCTCCTCGGGCAGCACCCCTGCAAGCGCAGTAAGGAAAGGCTCATCCGCCAGCAGATCCATCACCATCTGCTTCAACTGTGCCTTGACAGCCGAGGTGGGAATGGAGTACTCGATATCTATGGTAGTGCTGCCGTCGCTGGCCTTATTGATCTGCGAGCTTTGCCGGAATCCCTCAATCCACAGATCAATCTTGGTGGTGTAGGGATCCGCATAATTTGCCCACGCGGACGTATCAGCCCCAGACAGGCGCGCCAGCACTCCCGCCGCGAAGGTCGCCAGACCGGGCAGCGCCGCCTGCCCCAGCAGGTTTTGCGTCGTCTGCGCAAGCGTGGCTTGCTCCCCGTCTCCCGCGGCATCAGCAATGGCGGTATCGCTCAGGGTATACCAACCATCCCCCAGCAGTGAGCTTTTCAGCGCCTGCAATCCGGCGCGGAATGAAAGTTCCGCCGTCCCCAGTGTCTTATCCCCGTCCACAAACGAGACGACCAACCGACTTTCCGCTTCACTGCCGGTTGCCGCGTCCGCACGAACGGCGATATAATCAAAGGCGAAGTTCAGCGGCTGGATGGTGGTCCACGCATCGCTTTCGCGTCCCGCCACGGCATCGGCCTGCACGGTCAGCGTACCTTCAAACCCGCTTCCCGCCTGCAGCTGTTTCGCCAGTTTTTCCTCCAGCGTGTAATCCAGGTCGCTCGCCGTTTGTGCGGCGGCGCTGGAAAAGAGCAGTCCAAACACCAGACAGAACGCAATGAGCCGCATCGTCCATTTTTTCATACCACGCCCTCCTTCATGCCGTGTCGGCACTGCCGACAGTTCCGTTCCGGGGGAAAGCGGCCGGTTCACAGCGCGCCCAGCAGCGCCTGAAACGCGGCGAAGTCCGCATCCGTCATACCGTCTCCAAGCAGTGCGGCGTCTTCCGCCGGCAGGGCGGCCAAGGCCCGCAGCAGTTGTCCCGCAAGGTTTTGCGCCGCTTCTGCCAGTATGTTTTGCAGCGTAGCCGCCGTCGCACCGTCCAGGCGGACGGTTGTCTCCGTTTCCGGTACGGTGTAATCCGTAAGCCCCGTCGGCGAGGAACCAACCAGATAGGCCGACGTCTCCGCCGTCTGTGTTTCACCCATGCCGATACCGGCGGCAGCCTGGAACTGCGAATCCTGCGCGATCTGCTCCAGCGAGCTTAAAGGCGGGTCGGTTGCCACCACAGCCGGAGTCTCGGTCGCGGCAGGGATCAGGGCGATCATCACGCCGCTATCATCCGTATTATCCGCCGTCGCCGTTTCATCGTCGGTAGCGGCGAGCTTCGCGGCAACGCCGGCGACGTCCGCGCCCAGCGTCCACACCAGTTCGTTTTGCACGGTTTGATCCTTCATACTTTGCACGGTAACGGTTCCGGAGAGCGTATTGCCGCCGTCCTGCGGCACGAGGCGCAGATCGACAGTCGTGCCAAGAGCGGTTTGCGTGGTAGCGCTGCTCACGGTCTGTGAAAGCGTCTGTCCGACGTTGCCCTGACACGCAAGCGTCCCAGTGGAGTCCTTCTTACCTGTCAGGTCTATCGTCGCCGTGCCCGTATCGATCACTTTGTCGCGTTTCAGCGTGGTCTCGGTTTCACATGCGAGGCTGAAATCTGTGCTCTTGCTCACCTGCGTGCAGCTCGCGGTTATGGTGCGGTTATCCTTCGTGCCCGTCGTTTTGGTAGCATCATATTTAAAGGTATCCTTGCGTTCCAGTCCGTTGGTGCTGAACGCCCATTGCCACAGGAGGTTGCGCCGGCTGCCGTCGGGATAGGCCACTGTGCCCTTCAAATAGACGCAGTTGTCCTGTTTGTCCGCGTTCTGATATAGTGCCACAACGAAACCCTTTGCGAAAGTCATCTGTGCGATCTCGGCGCGATAGGCTTCGTCCATACCGCAGGCGAGCACCGCGCGCAGCTCGCCCAGCAGCGTTTCGCTCTGCTCCGCCGTCAGGCGGGCGATGCGGCTCCATTTCCCCGTACCGATGCCCTTGATACTGTAGTTGGCGCGTTTTTCCGTGGCGAAATCCCGGATGCCGTCCGTCAACGCCTGGTAACAGCCCTGCAATTCGGTAATCGCGTCCGGAAAGCTGAACGCCTCCGCGACGTCGGAAGTATTTACGCCCCAGGCCGCGTCAGCCGCGTCGTTTTCCGGCGTCGCCTGTGTTTCGCCCGTCTCCCCCGCGTCGGTCAGGATAGCCATAGGCGAGCCCTGAGCGGAGGTGAGAATACGGTTGGGTAACAGCGACGTTGCAAACGTATAATCCCCGTCCTGCAAACGTTCCGTCCAGTCCATCATCTTTTCGCCATCCACGGCGATCTGCGCTGCCGTCAGGCTGTTTACACCGTCCCGCGAGAGGCTCGCGTCCACGGTGATATGTCTGAGCACTCCGTTGAGCTTTACAATTGTCGCATCGTCAAAAGGAAGGAGGGCGGTAAGCTGCAGCGAAGCGGAAAAGCGTACGGTATTCGCGTCGTCCAGCCAACGCGACAGCGCCCTGTCCAGCGTTGCGACATCCGCCAGCGCGGGCAGGCAGCAGCCCGCGATCAGCGTCAGGCAGATAAAAAAGGTCAGCAAGCGTTTGGTCAATGCGGTTCCTCCTGTTCTTCGCCGTTAAAAAGCAAGCGCAGCAGTTCCTTCTGTTCCGCCGTGGTTTTAGCGGTGTTCAGCGCCCTGCGCATGGCGGCGGCGCCACGTACGCCGGCGATATAGTGCCCGATGTGCGTGCGCATTTCCCTGACGGCCAGCCGTTCCCCCTTGTGGGCTACCATCAGGTCGATGTGTTCCAGCGCCATCCCAAAGCGTTCCGCTGCCGTGATCTCCGGCTCGGGCTGCCCGGCAAGCAGCGCTTGCGTTTTTTGGAAGATCCACGGGTTTCCCATCGCACCCCGGCCGATCAACACCCCCGCACAGCCGCTTTCCGCCAGCGCGCGGCAGGCCTCCTGCGCGGTAAACATATCGCCGTTAGCGATTACGGGGATGCGTACCGCCCCGGCGATGGCCGCAATGGCGGCATAATCCGCCTGCCCGGCAAACATCTGCGCACGCGTGCGCCCGTGGATGCAGATCCATTGCAGCCCCAACGCCTCCGCCGCACGGGCCAGCGGCAGCGCGTTCATGTTTTCGGCGTCGAATCCCAGCCTCGTTTTCACCGTGACCGGCAAAGAACTGTGCATTTTCACCGCTTCCATGAGCCGATATGCCAGATCCGGCGTTTTCAGCAGAGCGCTGCCCTCGCCCGACGAGGTCACCTTGCGGGCCGGGCAGCCCATGTTGATATCAATGCCGGTAAAGCGATGCAGTTCGCATGCCCGGGCGGCGGCCTCCGCCATTACAACAGGATCCTTGCCAAAAAGCTGGAGGGCGGTATTGTATTCCTCCGGCGCGGTCTGCGTGAGCAGGTGGTAAACGGGATGATCCTGTTTGGCGCACATCCAACCCACGGCGCTGACCATTTCGGTGCATGCGTACGTGGCACCCATACGGTAGCACAGCGCGCGCATGGGCAGGTCGGTCACCCCCGCCATCGGCGCCAGGCCGATCAGCGGTGCCGGCCGCGCGCCGTTCATACGTTGCGCGATGCGCGTGGGAACGCCGCGATACGCCCCAGCGTATCGGCGTACGGGAGCAGCGTCAGTTCGTAGGCTTCCCCAAGATCGCAGCCCTGCGGCGGCGGCGGTATCTTCCCCCCGCGCGCCCTCCACGCCGGGGCGTCGCACGCGTCCACGCGCACCCGCGGGCGTCCGTTTTCCCACGTTACGGTCGGTTTGCTGTCCTCATCCAGCGCGTATTGCCAGGCGGCGTTTTCGTCGGGCAGCGGCAGCGCCATCAGGTACGCGGCGCAGTAAACGCTCGCGCTTCCACGGAAGCCGCTTTCCATAAACGGCTGACAATCCAGCCGCAGCATAACGGTATCCCCCGTTTCAAAGCGCCGGCGCAGCGTAAACAGTCGGCCGCATTCCGCGGGCGTGGGCTTAGCGCCGTTGAGGGACACGCCGGCGCTGTGCGCGTACCCCGGCACGAACATGGACAAGGCAAACTCCACCGGCTGCCTGGTTTCAACGGTGATGGTCATTTCGTTTTCGCCCGTTTTGCGCGCAGTTGCCCGTACCGGCGTGCCGTCCATACGCACAAGGCAGACGCTTTCGTAGGGCAGGAACATCGCCAGTTCGTTTTCGGCCTTTGCCATCCATACCGAGCGCCGCACGGCGTACAGCGCGCGCAGCAGCGCCGTGCTCTGCGCGTGCACAGCGGGGGCAACCAGGCAGGTTTCTTCCGCCGCGAGGCGGTTGACCGCCTGCCGTGCGCATAGTCCGTTTTCCTGAAACACGTTGCTCAGCGCATTTTCGGTGATTCGTTCCATCCTTTCGGCGAAGGTCACGTCCCCGCTGGCCGCCAGCAGATCGTGCATCGCTTCCAGCTGTGCGCAAATCGCCGGCAGGTCGGTCGCCGCGGCCGGATCGCGCCCTGCCAGGTAGGGGTCGGCGGAAAACGCGCCGTGCGGTATTCCGTGGTAGCGCTGCAGCGCGGTTACGCCGATCTTGGAGGCACTCGCGTCGCGGGCGGAGCCGCTGAACATGGCCATCTGTGCGGTTATCGCCAGAGCGTCGGCCGTGATCGCACCCGTGCCCAGCATCCGCATCCGGCGAAAGTACTGCGAAGCCTCGTCCATTGCGTCCTCCCGGACAGGTTCGGGCGTAAATACTTTGATAAACGGAAAGGAGTGGAACATGCCAGCCACGTCCGGCAGTTGTACGCGCAGCCGTTCCAACAGGGTAAGCAAAAATTTCTGTCCCGTGCGGCGGTACAGCTCCGCAGTTACGCGAAGCGCGTCCGCGCCTACAGGCGTAAGCGTGGGTTCCCCGATGTCGGGAAGTGCCTGCGCAAAGGCGCGCATCGCGTCCAGCACCTCGACCATCGCGTTCTTGCTCTTATTCGCGGAAGCGATCATCATCCCGGCGCGCACGGCGTCCAGAAACATGCGCGGCCGTGCGGGCAGGTGCGCCCGTACCGCGGTCAGGTTGGGCATGGACGGCAGATCGGCATATCCGCCGAGTTTGGTGGCGATTACCGCGTCCAGCGGAGAAATGGCCACCAGATCCACGGTATCCAGCGCGCGGTGAATCAGCCGTTCCAGCGAACCTTCGATATGGACGGCACTGTCCGGCAGGGCGACGCAGGCAGGGTCCACCAGCGGCGCGCGGCAATAGGCATCGTACGTGGGCATCGTTCTCCATCCTTACAGGCTGATCTTCCGCAGCCGGGTTGATAACCAATTCTACAATATTATATATCGTTTTCCGGGCACGTCAACCCTGGCGGTGGAACGAGGCGGGTATCCGCCGGTATCGACAAGCGTGAAGGGAGTGTGTATAATGGGCGCAGTACCCTGAAAAAAGGGAGGTTATCCATGCGATACGAGTATAAAACGCGGTATACGCGCCTTTTCCCCTTTACGCGCGGGATGAAAACAATATGAAGGCAACGACGATTTCCACAGGCGGACGCCTGTGGGTGCGACTCATCCGCGGGCATCGCGCCGCGCGGGATTTGATTGTACCCTGTTCGGCGGATAATCCGCTGCCCGCGCTGCGCGAAGCGATGCATGAACTGGATCTGAGCATGCCGGTATGGCTGCCGCGCCATCAGGCGGATTGGGAAGCGTTCCGGCTGACGCGTTTCACACAGGAGCATTTTCTGGACAGCGTAAATTTTGACCGGATGGAGATTTCCTACATCGCACCGGAAGAAGAGCGCAAGCCACCCCGTTTTACGGAATAGGGAGGGATTGGGGATGCGAGATCGTGAGCGCCTTTTTCAGGCGTACTGCGACACCTGGGTTCGGGAAGACGCCTCGACGTTGGAAGACTACTTTACGCCGGATGTGGTTTATACCGAAAGCGACGGCTCGCGCTACGAGGGTATTACGGAGATTCGGCGCTGGTTCGCGGCCTGGCTGACACGGGGCAAAGTGCTCGCCTGGGACGTGTTGGGCTACGTGCATCAGGGCGGCGTTACAGCAGCCGAATGGCGCTTCCTTTGCCGCTACGACGGCGTAACCGCCGCTCTGGACGGCGTAAAACACTCATGAATTTCGACGCGCATGGCAAAATCTTCCGTTTGCGTGAGTTTTCGGCTAAAAGCGTGACCGGGGAAGCCGAGATGACCGCGAAGAAAAATGTTGGAGAAACGTAAAATTTCTGTCGCATTATTTTTATATCCATCGGTCGCACCATCGGGGACGACCGTTTTTTTTCGCTCCGGGTTATGGTATACTGTTACAGTGTTCGACGATTTGATGACTTTTTATCGACTGTCAGGAGGTTTGTCTATGGCCACCGGCACCTTCCACGCTGCGCGACTTAAGGGTGTGGCGACCATCCCTCCCGCCAAAAGCGAGGCGCATCGGGCGCTGCTGCTGGCTGCTCTGGGCTGGAAACCCTGCCGGCTCAACGGCTTTGCCCCTCCCGTTTGCGACGATACGCAGGCGATGATCAACGGCGTAACCGCCCTGGGCGCGACCGTCGAGCTAGCGGACGACGCGCTGCTGGTGACGCCTGCGCCCTACGCACCGCCAAACGCGGAACCGGTCGCCTGCGAGGTGCATGCCTGCGCCGCGGCGCTGCGCATGCTGATACCCGCCTTTCTCGCGCGGGGCCGCGCCGTGCGCTTCACCATGGAAGACGCGCTTTTTGCCCGCCCGCTGGCGGCGTTTGATCCGCTGCTGCAAAAGCTGAACGCCACGTTTACGCGCACCCCTTCTCACAACGGGCGGCGCGCCACGGTGGAACTGTCCGGCTTCATGCCTGCCGGTACCTACGAGATCGACGGCTCGCTGTCCAGCCAGTTCGCTTCAGGGCTTTTAATCGCGCTGGCGCACGCGCGCGACGATACGGGCGCACCCGCGTCCGCGACGCTCAGGGTGAAGCCACCCATCGTCAGCCGACCCTATCTGGATATGACGCTTGCGCAGATGCAGCGGTTCGGGCATACGGTTTCCGAGCGGGATGATGGGCTGTTTGCGCTCTCGCCTGCGGCAGCGTCCGCGCCCGCCGAACTGGACGTTGCGCCGGATTGGTCGCAGGCGGCGGTTTTCCTGTGTGCCAATGCCATGGGCAGCAGCGTGATCCTCGCTAAAATGAGCGCCCCGAAGGCCGGCGAGCATTCGCTGCAGGGGGATGCGCGCATCGTATCGCTTCTTAGGGAAATGGGGTTACGCATCCGTAACCTGCCGGAAGGGCTGCTGGTCAGCTGTCCTTCGCGAGCGGAGCTTTTGCCCTTAACGGTGAATTGCGCGGATATTCCGGATCTGGCGCCCATTCTGGCGCTGACATGTACACAGGCTGCGGGCGAATCCACGCTTACGGGCGTAGGCCGCCTGCGCGTAAAGGAGTGCGACCGTCTGGAAGCTACATATACGTTATTAACACGGCTGGGCGCGCGCGTGGAAATCGGCGCGGACGGGGATACGTTGCGCGTTTGGGGGCCAACCGCGCTGGACGGCGGATTTGCGGCCGACGCGCGCGGCGACCACCGCGTGGTAATGCTTATGGCGACCGCCGCGCTGCTTTGCCGCCGCCCGGTCGTGCTGGCAGGCATCGAGGCCGTGCATAAATCCTGGCCTGGATTCCTGGCTACCTATCAGGCGTTGGGAGGAGAAATGATATGAGCGGTCACATCGGTCACGCACTGTGCGTGCAGATATTCGGAGAATCCCACGGGGCGGCGCTGGGCGCAACCCTGGACGGATTGCCCGCGGGCTTCCGCGTGGATCTTCCCGCGCTGGAAGCTTTTTTACAGCGGCGCACGGCGCACAGGGGCGGTGAACTGGCCACCGGACGCAGGGAGAGCGATAAGCCCCGCATTCTTTCGGGGTTGAAAGACGGCGTAACCACGGGCCAGCCGATCACCGCCATTTTTGAAAACGCCGATACCCATTCCGCGGATTATGCTTTCCTGCCGGATCGCCCCCGGCCCGGGCACGCGGACTATCCCGCAATGGTTAAAAGCGCCGGGTATGACGACCTTCGCGGCGGCGGCTACCACAGCGGCAGGCTGACGCTCGCGTACGCATTCGCGGGGGGACTGGCGCTGCAGTACCTCGCGGCACAGGGGGTGCGCATCGCCTCCCACGCGCTGATGATCGGGGGGGTAACCGATACGCCCGTCGATCCGCTCACCCCGGATATGGATGCCCTGCAAGCCTGCCGAACGTTCCCCGTACCGACGCTTGACGCGACCGCCGGTGAGCGGATGCGACAGGCGATCCTTGCTGCCAAAGCCGCGGAGGATTCCGTAGGCGGTGTGGCGGAGGTCGTGGCCACAGGTCTGCCCGCGGGGCTGGGCGCACCCTTCTTTGACGGGGTGGAAGCCGTAGCCGCGGCGCATTTCTTTTCCATTCCCGCGGTCAAAGGCGTCGCGTTCGGCGCCGGTTTCGCCGCTGCCAACATGCGCGGAAGTGCCTATAACGACCCCTATACGGTGGCTGACCATCGCGTCGTAACGATTAAAAACGACGCCGGCGGTCTGCTGGGCGGCCTGACCGACGGCATGCCGGTGGTCGCGCGCGTCGCTTTCCGCCCCACCCCCTCCATCGGGCTTGCGCAGCAGACGGTCAGCCTGACCGCCATGGAAGAAACGACGCTGACCGTGCAGGGCCGCCACGACCCTTGCATCGTCGTGCGCGCGCTGCCGGTGGTGGAAGGCGCGCTGGCGTTGGCGCTGTGTGATCTGTGGCTTGGGCGGCACGGCGACGCGCCCGCGGAGGCGACAGATGCTGATTAAAAACCAGATCATCACCCTCACCTGCGACCGCCTTGGCGCGGAACTGGAAAGCGTTTGCCGCTACGAGGGGCAGGCGGTGTTCGTACCCGGCGCGCTGCCAGGGGAGACTTTCACAGCGCAGATACTGCAAGCCCGTCCGCAATACGCATTCGCCCGGCCAACGAAGATCCTTACCGCATCGCCCGACCGCCGGGAGCCGTTTTGCCCCGTATATCGGCAATGCGGCGGCTGCAGCGGCCAGCATATGTGTTACGAGGCGACGCTTACCGCCAAGCGGCAGCAGGTGTACGATTGCCTTTCGCGCATCGGCGGCCTGCCGCTTGCCGAAGCGGACGTGCCTGCCGTGATTGGGGCGGAAGATCCGACCCATTGCCGGAATAAAACCAGCCTGCCCGTCAGCGGAACTGTAAACGCCCCCGTGCTCGGCTTTTACCGCAAACGCAGCCACGACGTGGTTGCCATCGACGATTGTCCCGTCGCCATGGGCGACGTCCGGGGTGTGATCGCAGCCGTGCGCGCGTGGATGCTGGAGGCTGGCGTAACCCCTTCCCGGGAGGAAACCCACACCGGGCTGTTGCGCCACGTCGTTGTACGCTCTTCTCGCGCCGGCGCGGTGCTGGTACTGCTGGTGGCGACTTCCTTTTCCCTGCCGGATACGGAGGGACTCGCGCGGCGGCTGCGCGCGGAAGTCAAGGGCTTTCAGGGTCTGCACGTGAGCGAAAATCAAGTGTGCAATAATGTAATCCTCGGCAAAACCAGCCGTAAGCTTTTCGGCGCAGACGCGATTACGGAAACGCTGATGGGGCTGACTTTTGAAATTACCCCGCTCTCCTTTTTCCAGGTCAACCCCGCGCAGACCGAGCGGCTATACCGCCAAGCCGTCACGTTCGCCGCACTCTCACCCGAGGATACGGTAGTGGATGCCTACGCCGGAGTGGGCACGATTTCGCTGTGCATGGCGAAACGGTGCCGGCGCGTAATCGGGCTGGAGATTATCCCCCAGGCGGTGGAGAGTGCCCGACGGAACGCCGAAATCAATGGCATCACAAACGCGGAGTTCCATGTAGCAGCGGTGGAAGAACGTTTACCTGCACTCGTGGAACAGGGGCTTCGCCCCGACGTCGTTATGCTCGATCCGCCTCGCAAGGGCGTGGAGCCATCCGTGATTGACGCTATTCTGCGGGCCGCGCCCAAACGGGTGGTATACGTCAGCTGTCATGTGCCAACGCAGGCACGCGACGCGGCGCTGCTCGCGGCAGGCGGTTACCGTGTAACGGGCTGCCAGCCGGTCGATCTTTTCTGTTACGCAGCGGGCGTGGAGAATGTTTTGCTGCTGGAACGCGGTTGAAGACGCATCCCTGCCCGACAGACGCTGAAAACGCCTTTTCCGTAGTTGCGGAAAAGGCGTTTGTTTTTCGGCACTCCTTGCCGTTAACTTCACTTCGCTGTCATCGGGAAAAGTGCGCACGCAGGCCGATCTGCCGCAGGGGCAGCGCCGTTTCCGACCTTCCTTCGCTCCCACGGGACACCTGCACATCCGTGCCGCAGCGGGGTATGGCCTCCGCGCAAAAGGGAAAACGTTCCGTCGTCAGCCGACGCGCGCGCCACTCGGGATGGCCGTGATGGCGGCTTGGGCGGCTTCCCGCTCCGCCGAGGGCACGGACACATTCAGATCGCGGCGCGCCATGAGTACCGCGGCATCCGCAAGCAAACGGTAGCCCACGTCGTTTGGGTGAATGCCATCCAGGCTCATCAATTGCTCATAATTCGGCTGCGCCAGAAACACGTCCCGAAGATCCAAAAGCGGACAGCGTGTTTTCAGCGACACGTTACGCACGGCGATGGCGTAACGCTCCTGCCAGCGGTAGATATGGTATACGTCGCCCAGCGCCGCAAGCACCTTATCCGCGTCCAGCCCGCGGGTGACCCAGGCGAAGTAGCGCGGCGCGTGCAGCGGCAGCGGCGTAATGAGCACCGGTCTCATGCCCCGTACGCGGATACGGTGTACGAACGTATTCAGCCCCTCCTCGAACGCCGTCAGCGTCACTTTGGACATCACCGGCTCATCCGGATGCTCGGCCACATAACGCCAATCCAGGTCACAGTCGTTGCCGCCGAACTCCACCGCACACAGTGCGCCGGGCACAGGTTGGAACGCCTCAAACCAGTTCAGCCCGTCCAACACCGTTGCGCCCATGTTGGAATGGTTGACCACCTTGCTGTCCAACGCTTCCTCCAGCCGGGTTACACAGCGCTCACGGGAAATGGCGTAGCGTCCTTTTTGTTCATTATACAGAATTCCTCTGGCCAGCGAATCGCCCCAGATGTGAATTTCAGGATAAGTCATGGCTTATTACCGCCTTATCATCTAGTATTCATTACCAGTATACGACTCTTATGTTGCTTGTCAAGCATCCTCTGCAAAAATACTTGTCGTTTGCCATACCGCATGGTATAATAAGCCCCATTGAACACCAGTCTCCATCTCGGAGGTACGTTATGCAAGATCGTCAAAGCGAGTTTGCCGTGCGGCTGGAATCCTTCTCCCCTGCGCCCTGGGAGATGATTCCTGATTTTGGATTGTATATGGATCAGGTGGTCACTTTCGTGGAGAGGCAATGCAGAAACCTCTTCATTGAAGGCGAGCGCGTTTTTACGCCTGCCATGGTGAATAACTACGTGAAATTCGGCCTCGTGGATCGCCCAAACGGCAAGAAATACGGCCGGGAGCAGCTCGCCCAGCTGTTGATGATTTGCGTACTCAAGCAATCCGCTTCCGCGGACGGCATGAAGGCGCTCCTGAAACCGCCCGAGGGAACGACCCTGCAGGCACATTATGAAAGCTTTTGCAAAACCGAGCGGGAGGTACTCGGCGCACTAAGCGAAGCGTTGCCCCTTCCCTCCGCCATGACCTGCGCGGTGCAGGGGGCAGCCTACCTGTTTTTATGCAACGCATTGCTTTTTAAAAAGTCGCAGCCCACCCCGCGCCACGCCAATAAACAGGCGCCATCCACGGCCACATCTACCGGGGAAGATACCGCGAACAAAACAACCGCCGCTGTGCCAGACAACGCCGCAGAAAAGATATAACTCTGTAGGGCATTGACAACAAGGCAATAGAAACGCGTGGCACGCTGCGAACGCCACGAAACAACGGTATATACAGATCGAAAATTCTTAGTTTACGAGGTCATTATGGAACGCGTACTGATCGTCGGCTGCGGTGGCAGCGGAAAATCCACCCTCGCCCGCGAACTTGGGTCGATGCTGAGCTTGCCCATTATCCATCTGGATCGTCTCTTTTGGCAGGAAGGGTGGCATAACGTTACCAACGATGTTTTTGACGCGCGCCTCGCGGAGGTACTGGCCCAACCCCGTTGGATTATCGACGGCAATTACGACCGTACCCTGCCCTTGCGTATCTCCCGGTGCGATACGGTGATTGCGCTCAATTACTCCCGTGCCGTGTGCCTGCGGAGCGTCGCCAAACGCGTACTGCTCAGTCATGGCCGTACTAGGCCGGATATGGCCGGCGGTTGCCCTGAGCGCGTGGATTGGGCGTTTCTGCAATGGATCTGGGCGTTTAACCGCGAGAAGCGCCCACAACTCCTCGCCATGCTTTCCGAAGCCGCCCGGAACGGTGTGACCGTGCTTACGTTCAACCACCGCCGGGAGTGCCGCAAGTGGGTGCGTACCTGTCCGCCGGTGTCGGCGGTGCTATAAACCATCTGGTTACAATGAAAAAGCGGAAACAGCATTAACTGCTCCCACTCTTCTATATAATTATATCTCAACTGACGAAATCATGCTCTTGGGCAACTCATCCCAGAAATTTATAATTGCATTATAATATACGGTAAAATCATCTGTACTTATATGAATTGTCGGTTCAAGCAACGTGGATTTATATAACTTCAGTAAATCCATATCTCCCATGCCATGACTATTTATAAAATAATCGGGGCGGATTTCTCGAAGACTTTTTTCCGAATAACCTTCTGCATGCTTAAGAACATTGAATAAATGCCTTAATTCCTTTAGTTTGCCCCAAGAAGCCATATGCTCAAATGGTTGATTATGATACTTAAATACATCTTTTGAAAAGGCAAAGCCTCTACCAATATCAGCTTCAGAATAAACTTTAAGATTATGATGTACCTCTTGAATAATAAAGGCAAACAGCTGTTGCTCCCAAACTTGACACATACAAGAAATCCACATACCAATTGTTCTATATTGCATTAGAGTTAGCATATTATACTTTCTTAACCCCTCTGCTTGAATGTTGCTAACGAAATCAGCAGGATCAATCATGTCATTCTCGCCATAATAAGGTTGTTCCATTTGATTGCTCAACAAGTTATTTTCATATTCTTCTGCTTCTTTTTCTGCATTTGCAAACAATGGATAAATCCGTTCGAAAAACAGCTCTTTAATACTGGTTATGTCTTTTTTAAAAATTTCTCTTTGACCATCATAAAGATATAGTTCTGTTTTTCTTGGCATATGTTATCACCGTCTTTAAATGTTGAAAACAGGTACTAAGTATATCTGTCACAATTCTGCACTCCTGCCCCAGATTTATTTTGTTTTCTTCTTTTTCGGCGTCGGAAGCGGAACGATCGGTTCCAGAATAGCGATGATTCTCCTTGTGAGGTCGACGTCGTCGATGTCCAGAATATAATGCTCCTTGGCTCCAGTATAGGGTGTAGCCCTCTCCGCTGTGTGCATTTCACCGGCAAGTTCGTCGCGCATCTTTACATAGGTCGTGTTGTCGCAGACGAGAAGAAGTGGCTTATCGTTGACATAAACCATATACTCACCGAACATTTTTCTATACCGAACCTCACCCGACCCGGCAAGTTGTTCGCAGACGTATTGGATATATTCCAAGGTTGATGCCATAATCGTTCCTTTCCGAGTGCCGACAGGGTGCTTTCTCCGGCAATCTTACCGCAAATTAAAAACAATCTTCATCCTTGCTCTTTTATGAAACAACACCCCTCGGGTCAACCGAAGGGTGTTGTTTTTATTGATTTCGTCGTTACCCGATCTTCTCCCCGCAGTTGGGGCAGAATTTGGTGCCGGGCGTCACTTCCGTGTTGCATTTCGGGCACTTGGTGGCTACTGCCTGCGCTGCGCCGCATTCCGGGCAGAAGCGGCTGCCTGCGGGAATCGGCTTGCCGCAGGATACGCAGGGAACCGTCTGCGGCTGTGCCGCGGTCGGCGTCTGTTGTGTGCCCGCCATGCTCTGTGCAAACATCTGTCCCATCGCCGCGCCCGCGCCCATGCCAACGCCCATGCCGGCCATGCCGCCGCCGGGGTTATTGGCCGCCTCACGCATCGCCTCGGCCGCCTGGTACTGGCTGTATTTGTTCAGGTCGCCAACCACACCCATAGAGGTGCGCTTGTCGATGCTCTTTTCCACTTCTTCGGGAAGGCTGATGTTCTCGATCACGAAGCTGGTCAGCGACAGGCCCAGCGATTCCAGCTTGGGGCTGAGCGCCTTAAGCGCGTACTGGCTCAGTTCCTCGTAGTTGGCTGCCAGATCCAGCGCGGGAATCTTGCTTTCGGCAATCGCGTCGCTCAGGCCCGATACCAGCGTGCGCTTGATCTGCCCTTCCACGTCTTCCACGGTGAACATGGCGTTGGTACCGAATACTTCCTTGAGGAACGTCTCGGGGTTAGTGACCCGGAAGGCAAAAATGCCAAACGCCCGGATGCGGATCATACCGAAATCGGTGTCCCGCATCATCACGGGGTTGCTGGTTCCCCATTTGCGGTCGAGAAACTGTTTGGTGTTCACAAAATAAATGTCCGACTTAAAAGGGGAATTAAAACCGAACTTCCATGATTTCAGCGCGGTCATAATGGGCATGTTCTGGGTCGTCAGCTCGTAGCGGCCAGGCTGATACACATCCGCAAACTGCCCTTCGTTCACAAAAACCGCTACCTGGCTTTCGCGAACCGTCAGCTGCGCGCCCATCATGATTTCCTTGCCGTTCATATCGTAACGGTGAACCATGGTGTTTTGGGTATCGTCCTTCCACTCGATGACGTCGATCAGCTGGTTGGTGACGATGTTTTTAATGAAACCCATATGCATGTACCCCTCTCTTTTTGTCTGCCCGCCCTCAGAGCTGGTCGCCTTCGTCAGTGAAATCGGTCAAGCCGTTTCGCATGCGGATCTCCGCGACGCTCATGGAAAGTCCGAGGTAGTTGTGGATCTGCTCGATGGTTTCTTCAACGTATTTCTGGGCCCGGGGCAGCGATACGGCGTGCCCTCCCTCTCCCCGCTTGGGACAGATGACCACACGAATCTCTTCCGGCGAAACCACCGCCAGATGGATCAGCTGATGGTCAAATTCTTCACCGAAAAAATTCTGCAGCGCCGTGCCAAGGCGCTCACTGCCGTAGTGCCAGCGACCGGTGATGAACGTGTCCCCTTCGGGAACGCTGACACGCACATACAGGCATGGCATATGCGGATCATCAGCGCAGCGGTACATGCGCTCGTGTGTCAGAATAAATTCTTCCGATGGAGCCAATCCGGATAGCAGGCTCTTTTTCCAGCGTTTGCGAGCCTGCTGGAAATAATAACTCTCGTCATAATCGTCGTTGGAATCGTCGGAATGCAGGTGGTTGAGCAGCAATTCAATCTCCCGGATGATCTCCATCTGCTTTTCTATGTCCCGCGCGATTTCAAAAATCGGCATATCGGGCTTGTTATTTTCCAGCCACCGATCAAGTTGGGCATACTCCGGCTCGGCGTCAATAGCAATTGCGTCGATGTGATGCTTATGTATGCACTCTATGGCTTCCTCCACGGTCTTACGCAGACGCGGCGGTTTAAAGCCCATCGCTTCCCAACCTTGCATGGAGCCGAACATATCTTCGACCTGTTGATTCCGTGTGACGATCAGAAGTCTGTACACGCGTAACCCTCCATGCTCTTTCAAATCCTCCCCTATTATACATAATTCCCGAAGAAAATTCAATGTTTTTGGGAATTTCATTCCCTGGGACGGTTTTGTGTCCCATCAATTTTCCATCCAAGCAGGGTGCGCGCCGTTCTTTCAGCGGGCGATACGGAACCCGCCCCGGTCGCCTCCCTTAAGGGTAAACACCTCCGCATCGGCCTTGATGAACAGTGAATGGTAGTTCGTTCCATGCTCCGGGCACAGGGCGATGCCTACGTTGCAGGCCAGCTCCCCGTCGAAACCATCCGGGCAAATGTCGCCGACCGTTTTGCATATCATCTCCGCGCGCCGGGCAAGCAACTCCCGATCGCCGATCTTTTTCATCACAACCATAAACTCGCTTCCGCCCACGCGCCCGATAATATCCTGTCTTCGGAAAAGCCTCGTCAGTCTTTCGCCGAAAACCTCCAGCACTTCGTCCACGGTCCGGGGGCCAAGCCGTTCGTCCAGCTGCCGCAGGCGCTCCAGATCAATCACCAGCAGCGCCGCGCCTTCCCGCTCGCCGAAACGGCTCAAGTAAGTTTCCGCAACACTTTCTGCGGCCGCCTTATTCATGACGCCCGTCAGGTTATCTGTGTTGCAGCGATGCCGCATCTCGCTAAGCAGGCTGAAATCCTGCAGGCGGATCAGGAACTGCCTGCATCCGACCAGCGTCGTTAACACGAAGGTAACAGCTGCGATAACCACGTCCATTCGAACATTCTGTGCGCCCTTGAGCAGGATGCTGATCCATACGAACGCCACTGAACCGCCTGCCGTGATGAGGACGCTTATCCATGGCGGCAGAATGAACAGTTGCATCAGCGTCATGGCGAGCGGCGCAAACAACACACTCGGCGCCTCTCCCATAAAGGCTGAGGAGAGGTATGCAATCAGGATGAGCATCGTAATGAGGTATGCGGCACAGAACGCCTGCAGGCGCAGCGGCCGTTTCCGCAGTTTTCCCGTGCCCAGGAATACCAAGATGCTCATGCCCACATAAAACGAAAGCCCCGCTGCGCTGGCAATGTCTACCAGCTGCAACGGACGATAGAAACGGGATGCAATCAAAATGCCCAAGAGAAAAAGTACGCTTGCCAGACAAGCGTTTCGCAATGAACGCATATTGAACGCGGCGGTTTGCTCGCCGCCGTTTTGCCAAAAATCACATCTAAGAACGAAGTAACGCCGAACCGAACCCTGCAAATGCCGCCACAAACCCAACCACTCCCGTTCCGATGTCCGCACCTTCGGGCAGATCAGAAAGCACGCCATAATTGTGTAGAAAGTATAACACATAAATCATATTTATGCAATCTATTCATGTATTCGTAAAATAGTTGTAATGTTCTGTCTTCCCGGATTCGCCCGCTTTTCATCGCGTTATGGCGGCATAGCGGCGGCTCTGCTCAATACGCAACCCTAAAAGCAGATAAACGGCCTCCCCTGCGGAACGCATTCCGAGGAAAGGCCGATAATGATGGCATGGCTCTTTCGTCAATGGCGTCTGTGAGGCGCAGCGGTGATCGTTCGTCGCGCGTAATAAAGAGACGTAACGGAGCTGCGTTACGGCCGGCGAACACCTCTTTGCCCCATCGTACTCACGATGCGGGGTTGCGCAGGCTGCGTTCCTCCCTGCATCGCCTCACGGGGAGACGCAAGCGGGGCGTAGGGGCCAAACCCTCCAGAAGGCGCTTCCGTTTGTGGCATATACGCCTGCTCGTCTGCCGCGTATCCCCTGAGGGTGCTCACGATCCGTACCGGCGCAAGCGGCATCGGCGTTAATACAGGCGTTGGCTGCGGCATACGTTCCATGGCGGGGGGCGGCATAGGCGTACGCAGGCCATTCGTTGCTCCACCCGCCATCGCGGGCGTATGGAAATAGGGTGGGATTTCCGGCGCTGGACGCGCGCCTATCCATACGGCCGGCGCGGGAGCCACGGCGCGTGCCGGTGAAGGCGCGGCGTACGGCACGTAAGCCGCGGCGCGTGCCGGGGCAGTAACCGTCGTGAACGGCACATTAGCCGCGGGCGTCACGTCGCGTGCCTGTACGGGCTGCCGTGTAGCAACGATAACTCGATCGTTGGACGAAGATTTTGTTTGCCATTCCGCCTGTGTGTTCGCGGCGCGGTGGTAGGCGGTTTCAACAGGCGCTGGCGGTTGCACACGGCGTGCTGCTGCCGGTTGCGCTTCTCGCGGCGCATATGGCGCGGGTACGGCGGCAGGCGTGTTTTCCGAGAACACGACCGGTTGCTTTACAGGCACGGGCTGTGCCACACTAACTTGCGTGCGCGGCGGAGCAGCAACGGCCGCAGCCGCCGTCTGGACAGTCTCGGGCCGCGCCTCGCGCGTTACACGTGCCACAGGCACGGCATTCAGTTCGACCTCCGGCATGATAGGCGGGCGATTGGTCGGTGCGGGCTGTGCCGCATTCACTTGTGCGCGCGGCGGTGCGGCGACAGCTGCCGCTTGGATGGTCTCGAGCCGCGCCTCGTGCGTGACTGGTGCAATGGGCACGGCGGCCAGTTCTGCTTCTGGCATTACGGGCGGGCGATTGGTCGGCGCAGGTTGTGCCGCGCGTACTTGCGCACGCTGCGGGGCGATGACGGCCGCTGCCTGGACAGTCTCGAGCCGCGCCTCGTGCGTGACTGGTGCAATGGGCACGGCGGCTGGTTCGACTTCCGGCATAACACGCGGGCGATAGGCCGGCAGTGGCTGTGTCACACTAACTTGCACGCGCTGCGGGGCTACGACAGCCGCCGCCTGAACGGTTTCGGGTCGCGCTTCGTGCGTGACTTGCGCTACGGGCACCGCGACCGGTTCGACTTCTGGAATGACAGGCGGCTGATAAGTCCGCGCGGCATACGCAACGGCGGTAGGTTCGTCATAGGCTGCAAAGGCGTTATATTCGGCCTCAGCAGGCGCGGACCATTGCGGAACCGCTGTGGGCTGCGCGGAAACGGATGGCATTGGGATGTCCGATGCCTCGAAGGCAGTCTTTTCGATGTCGTGTCGCTGCTCCTGCTGTACAGGAACGGTATAGGCGGCGGGGTCGGCTTGCACAGGTGCGTAACGCTGCGTATAAACGGCGCGCGATACGGAGGCGGCGGCCGCTTCGATAGCGGCAACCGGCATCGGCGGTTTCACCGCCGGGGCAAAGACGGCTTCAGGCGTAGCCGCAACAGGGGTGATAAACTCATCGGGTTCGGCCTCCACGGGGGCGGGGCTCTCCCAGGTCGTCGCGCCGTAAACAATCTCTTCCATTTCTTTGGCCGTAGGTTTGGTAGTCGGGAACAGGAGCGAGTGCGGTTCGGGAATATCGGCGGCAACCACGGGAGTTTTCCACTTCTTGGACTCCGCAGTCATTTCCGCAGAGGCTGCGGAAATCGTATCATCCTTCGGGGCCGTAAACGACGGCCGGGTATCCACGGGCGCGGCGGAGACCGTATCCGTCTTCGGGGCCGTAAACGACGGTCGGGTATCCACGGGTGTGGCGGCAGTTACGCGCGGAACGCGCACGCGGTTTGGTTTCTCCTCGGCTTGCGTTTCCGGCTTGGACTCCGCCTTCTTTTCCGCTTTCGGCGACAGAAAGCGCGATTTAAACAGCGCCTTTTCCGCCACGCTTTTCAAAATGCCGCCCAGCAACAGCATTACCATTCCGACGATGAACACGAAATAGTTGTGATCCAGACAATACTGGATCACACCGTTGACGCCGTTCAGCAGGGCGCTGTCGCCCTGCGCCGAAAAAGAAGCGACGATGCTCTGCACTCGCTCGTTTTCGATCATGGGAACCGCGGTAGCCAGAACGCCCATCAGCGCCACCAGACCGCCGATAAAGCATAAAAGCCTTCCGAATACTCTTAAAAACCTCATGTCGTGCCTTCACACTCCCAGCCGCACGAAACGCCTTTGGCATTATATTTCGACAGGCGCGGTTCACCTTCCTTCTCCAAGGCAACATGCTTTTTAACAAAGTTCTTCAATCGTACGGAGGAAAAACGCACTCGACGAAGAATAGAATAATAAACCTATTTTGGCTTACCAAGCACCCAAGGAGGTAGCCATGGAAAAATATCAACTGACCTACCACGTGGACATGGTCTTTTGTATCGATGCGACGGGAAGCATGCGGCACGCGCTGGAGTTGGTGAAGCACAACGCCCTGAACCTTTACAAAGATGTGACCTTCGCCATGGAAAAGAAGCATAAAGTCATTAGCCGGATGCGCATCCGCGTGATCGCTTTCCGCGATTATGTTGCCGACGGCGAGCAGGCGATGCTGGCCAGCGATTTCTTTGTTCTGCCGGAACAATCGCAGTTGTTTTATGAGTGCGTCAGCGATATTACCGCACAGGGCGGCGGTGACGTCCCCGAGGACGGGCTGGAGGCGCTGGCCTACGCGATCCGCAGCGATTGGACGCGCGAAGGCGTGAAGAAACGGCATATCGTCGTCGTCTGGTCGGATGCGCCGACCCATCCGCTGGGGCACGGGAAGATCGCGCCCTGGTACCCGGAGGGAATGGCCCGGGATTTTGAGGAATTAAGCTTGTGGTGGGAGGACGAGCAACTGGGCGGCGCGATGGACGAAAATGCCAAGCGCCTCTTGATGTTCGCACCCGACGCCCCGGAATGGAGCCGGATCTCCCAACGCTGGGCGCAGGTCATCCACGTGCAAACGGTAAGCGAGGGCCTCTCGGAACTGGATTACCAGCAGGTGGTCGACGCGGTTTGCAACACCATCTGAATCGTTTGAAAAACTTAAACGCGGGCGCCTCCCACGCCATTGCGGGCCAGGCCGCCCAAAGCGGCGCTGCAGTGATGAAAAAAGACGAAACAATCGCGGACGGGCAGGGCTTCGTGGTGGATTACGAAGCGGTTTCCCAGGCGAATGAAGACAGTTTTACCGCCGAGACGGACGCTCTGGGCGGTTTCTTGTGTGTGGCGGACGGCTGCGGCGGCGGCGGCTCGCGACGGTACGAAAAGCTCGCTTACCGAACGGAGGCGTATTATGCCGCACGCATCGCCGTGGATTGTGCGCGGGCTTGGGCCGCACCGTTCCACGGCATACCGCTTCCCGCCGACGAGCGGGAGGCGCGGCCGCACGCGGAACATCTCGCAGACGATCTTCGGCGGCGGCTGGGTGAATTTCAAACCCTGCACCGCGAAGATGCCCCTTCCCACATCCTCGTCAACCGGTTGAACCGTCCCCTACCCACCACGCTCTGCACAGCGCTCATCGACGCGCGCGACACAGGAAGCCTGTCCGCCGTGTTCTTCTGGGCGGGCGACAGCCGCGGTTATGTGCTTTCCCCTACCGGCCTGCGCCAATGCACGGCCGACCACCTTTCCGGGCGGCTCGACGCGATGGAAAACCTGTATCAGGACGCAAGGCTAAGCAATCTGGTTTCCGCAGACGGGAATTTTACTTTAGATTGCTTCGGCCTGACCCTGCCCAAGCCATGCGTCGTGCTTACGGCGACGGATGGGGCTTTCGGCTATCTGCCCACGCCTATGGAATTTGAACTGCTTTTACTGCAAACGCTGCGCAAGTCCGCAAGCCTGCATAGCTGGCAGATGCGGCTTCAAAACGCGCTCAAGCGCGTCGCGGGCGACGACGGGACGCTGGCGCTGGCCTGTTACGGCGTACAGACCTTTGCGCAGCTGCAAGCTTTCTTCGCCCCGCGCCGTGCGCAATTACAGGCTGACTTCGTTACGCCCGTGCGCCGCCGTCGGCAAAACCCGGCTTTCGCGCGCAGCCTTTGGGAAGAATACCGGAAGGATTACCAGCTTTGCGAGGAGGGGCGGCATGCGGATTGGCGCTTATGAGTGCGTAACCCCGCTTACGACTGCGGGCAGCGGCAGCGCGCACTGGTGCGTGGCCGTCCGAGAGGGGCAGAAGTATTTTTTAAAGCAATTCCTCTCGCCCGTGCAGCCGGACGCGTTATCTTCCGCCGCATCGGAGTTGCGCCACAGGCAGCGGGAGCGCTGCGAAGCCTTTGAACGCCGCAAGACCGCACTGTACGCGGCGCTGCGATGTACGCTGGGCGACTGCGTGGTGCCTGTAACGGATTTCTTCGCTTTTGAGGGGCGGTATTATGCGGTTTCGGAGTATCTGCCCCAGCCAATGGAGACGCTGGAAACCATAGGCCGGGTTTCTCCCCAGCGGGCGCGCAAACTGCTTGGCGCGCTGGCGTACTGCCTGGGCCGCCTGCACGCGCAGGGTATCGTACACGCCGATCTGAAACCCGAACACGTGTTATTGCAACGCGACGGCGAAGAGGAGCGCGTGCGCCTGATTGACTTTGACAGCGGCTTTACCCAAGACGATCCGCCCGCGGAATCGCACGACATCGAAGGCGACCCGGTTTACCTTGCGCCGGAAACTTTTCTGCGCATCAGCGGTCAGCCCGGCACGCTGAACCGTAAGCTGGACACCTTCGCCTTCGGGATTACCGCCCACCGCCTGTGGACAGGCGAACTTCCCTCTCTTGCGGGGGGCGCGACCTACCCCTACGAAGCGGCGCTTTCCGGCAGCGCGATACAGATATCGGAAGAACTGCCCCCGCCCCTGCGCTGGCTGATCGGTCAAACGCTGGCCGTCCACCCGGAGGATCGTCCGGACGACGGTCTGTTGGAACGGCTGCTCTCTCCGTCGTTAGCGCGCCCGCGTGCCGCCGGGCTGGTCGAAAACGGCCTGACCCGCTTTTGGCTGGAGGATTGGGAGTCTGCGCCGGATCAGGAGTAAGGGTTTTGAATCGCAATGATCGGCGGAATCCATTGGTGAAATAGTGGCGTGACCGGCAGCGTTCGCTATACAAAAAGAGGCCGCGTGTTGCGGCCTCTTTTGCGAATCCGTTTTCAGTTTTTCACCGGTCATGTCTTCATGATTTTCAGTTCCCGCCGCACGGTCAGCAGCGCGACCACGTCCAGCGCCGCCTCCACCAGCAGTGATATACCGGCGATCTGCGTAACGGTGTAGGCAAAGAACACTGACTTTGACACGGCAATGATGCCCAACAGGAACGAAATAAGCGCGCCCAGCAGCATCAGCCACCAGCGGCCGCGATCCACACGCTTCAAATCGAAGGCGATCTGCACCTTGGCAAAGCCGCCCACGATCATCGCGACGCCCCACAGAAAGGGCAGAAGGTTAATGAGGATATTGCTGCGAATCATCAGCCCCACGCCCACCATCAGCAGGATTAATCCCTTGGCCAGCCCAAAGCCCAGGATGCCGTTGATCGTTTCGCCTCGCAGGTAATCCACGATGCTGATCAACCCCACGACGCACAGCACCGCCGCCAGCGCGAAGTTGGCGGTTTTCAGCGCCAGATCAGGCCACAACAGCAATAGCAGTCCGCAAACCGCATAGAAGAGGATGATCGTCCAGCCGGTTAAACTCCAATGGAAAGTCTTTGAACGCATCGGAAACGCCCCTTTCTGTCGATTGTCGGTTTGGAAAACGGTTCTTGGGAGTCAGCCCGGTTATTGGTAAAAGTCGTGCAGTGCGCGCAAAACCGCGGTGCAGTCTTCCTCGCTCAGGCCGTAGTACATCGGCAGACGCAGCAGGCGTTCGCTCTCGCGCGTCGTGTAGCGATCTTCCCCGTGGAAGCGGCCGTATTTGCGCCCTGCGACCGCCGAATGCAGGGGGATGTAGTGAAACACCGCCATAATATCCCGGCCTTTCAGGAACGCCGTGAGCGCCGTGCGCTCCGTGATGTCCGCGCATTTAATGTAATACATATGGGCGTTGTGCTCGCAGCCGTCGGGAACCGCAGGCAGTTCCAGCTTTCCCGCCGTTTGCAGATCCTTAAGTCCCGCGTGATACTGGTTCCAGCGCGCCATGCGCCAGGCGGTCATCTGTTCGTGGTTTTCCAATTGACAAAGCAGATAGGCCGCGTTGATCTCGCTTTGCAGGATGGATGAACCCAAATCCACCCACGTATACTTATCCACCTGCCCGCGGTAAAAGCGGCTGCGGTCGGTGCCTTTTTCACGCACGACCTCGGCGCGCTCCACAAAGCGCGGGTCGTTGAGCAGCGCCGCTCCGCCCTCGCCCATGCTGAAATTCTTGGTTTCGTGGAAGCTGTAACAGCCGATGTCGCCCAGCGCGCCGGCCGCCTTGCCCTTCCAGCGGGCGTCCACGGCCTGCGCCGCGTCCTCCACCACGAGCATACCGCGCTCCCGGGCCATGGCGTTGATGGCGTCCATATCGCAGCAGATGCCGGCGTAATGCATCGGCACGATAACCTTCGTACGTTCGGTAATCGCCTCGCGGATGCGCTCCGGGTCGATATTCATGGTATCGGGGCGGATATCCGCAAACACAAGGGTAGCGCCACGCAACGCAAACGCGTTGGCGGTGCTGGAAAATGTGAACGACGGTAAAATCACCTCGTCGCCCGCCCCCACGTCGCACAGGATGGCGGCCAGTTCCAGCGCGCTGGTGCCGGAGGTGGTCAGCAGCGCCTTCCTGGTGCCGGTCATCTGTTCCAGCTGTTCGTGGCAGCGGCGGGTAAACGGCCCGTCGCCACAGATTTTATGATTATGGATGGCTTGTAAAACGTATTCGTCTTCCTGACCAAAATACGGGGGAACATTAAAGGGAATCATGTCGACCGCTCCGTTTCCTGCCGCGGGCGGGCCGCGACCGATTACCTTGGAGTATATCACAAACCCACGCGGTTGTCATGAATCGCGGGCAGCGCCGTGCCCTCCCTGTTCGTACGCGTCACCGCTTCGTCCCACGCACAGGCGGGGAGGATCGTTCCGCCTATACGCGCGAACGAATCGCGTCCAGATACAGCCCGGCAATATCCAGTTTGCTTACCTGGTAGAGCATCCGGCTGCCCACCACGTCCTCTACCTCGCTGAGTACCGGCTCTCCCTGATCGTAGAGCATATCCACCCCCGCCAGGCACAGCGGCGCGCCGGCCTGCGCAAAGCGGTTGATCACGCTTTGCGCCAGCGTCTGCTCCTGCGGGGTCAGGGTATGGAGTTCCACGTCGCCACCGCGTTTGAAATTGCTGATGATCCCCTGCCGCGCCGTACGCAGCACACCCGCGGCGATCTCGCCGAAAAGCACGTAAACCCGCAGGTCCTTCCCCGCGTCGCCGGCAATCTTCTGCTGCACGATGTCCCCAGGCAGAATCTGATCCACGGCCTCCCGCCATTCGTACTCGTTGTTCACCTGCCGCACGTTTTCCCCGCCGTGCCCGCGCGCGGGCTTGACCACCAGCGGAAAATCGCCTTCATCGGGGGCGACGGCGTAGCGGTGGCTGATAAATCTGGTTTCCAGCATCGGGATGCCCGCGAGAAACTGCTGCGTGCGTCGCTTGTCGTTACAGATGCCGCACACGCGCGCGCCGTTGAACACCGGCACGCCCATCGCCTCGAACTGTGCGCTGGTCAACTCGTCCCGCTGGCGGGAAATCACAAAATCCGGCAAAATTTCGCGTCCGCTTCGGCGCAGGCTCAGCTCGCCGCCTGCGCGTACCCCCAGCGCAAGCTCGCTCACGCGCACCGTTTGGATGTCCAGCGCGCGCTGCTTCCCTTCGCGCTCGATATACTCCGCAAACTCGCGGTTTTGCGCCAGATCGCTCTCTTCGTATAATAACCATCCCGTTTTCATCGGCCCGCCTCCAGACGGTCGGCGATCTCGCCCAGCAGCTCGGTCGCCATGTTGACGCCCGTACAATCCAACGTCGTTTTGAAATGCGCGTTGCTGTTGACCTCGCACAGTAGCGGCCCTTCCTTGCCAAATAGCACATCCACACCCGCAAACGTAAGCCCCAGTTCCTTCGCAGCGCGAAGGGCGAGCGCCGCTTCCGCAGGCGTGGCTTCGTAAGGTTTCATGGAACCGCCCAGCGTAAGGTTGCTGCGGAAATCGCCGTTGGTGCTTTTACGCAGTGTGCTGGCGGCCACGCGCCCGCCCACGACGTTGATGCGGGTATCCCGTCCGTAGCTTTCCGCTACCAGCTGCTGAAAGAGCATCGGCGTGCCCGCCAGGGCAACCACCTTGGCCCGGAGAGATTCCAGATCGTCCAAAAGATACACTTGCTGGCCAAAGGAGCCGAAACATTCCTTGAGCACCAGCGGAAGGCCCAGCTGCCGCGCCGCCTCGTCCACAAAGCCGGTTTCAGGGTAACCGACGGAGGGAAAGGTTTTCGGCGCCAGAATCGTATACGGCATCGGCAGCCCCACACGCTTGAGCGCAAGGTAGGTAAGCGCCTTATCGTCGCAGTACAGGATGCTCTGCGCGCTGTTGAACACCGGCAGGCCGCGCTGTTCCAGCTGCGTGGCCAAGGCCACGTCCTTATCCCAGAAGAGCACGAAATCGTATGTTTCCGGCGTAAAGGCGGGCGTATCCACTACGGTGCATAGCTCCGCGTTGGTACGTACGGAAAACTCCATCCCGCGCTGCTGGGCGGAATGAAGCAATAAGGTATAAAGCTCACTGAATTTGGAGGAATGCAGAAAAGCATTGACAACCATCAAACCATGCGGCATGGCGTCGGCTCCCTTCCGGGGCGCAGCGTCCGCGTAAAGGCGCGGTTTCGCCCCCGCCCGGTTAACCTGTTTCAAGTCTTTCATACACGGGAGCGTGCCGGTGATTCTGGCCTTGACCAAGGAGCGGAATCGAAGGTGCAGCCGTGCCTGCGCCGTAATTTCACAACGATGCCTGAGCGTAAAAGCGCCGCAAGTTCAATGTGATATGGGTCTGCAATCGTATTACAGCGCAATCTCCGTGGGCTGGCTGTTGAGGTGTAGAATAATCTCGTAAAGAGCGTCCAGCACGTGCGGGAAACAATATTCGTCATAGCCGCTCATCAAAAGCCGGGTGCTGATCTCCAATTGAATCGCCGGCACGCGGCAGCGCGCCGCAACCGTGGCGCTGACGCTGTTGGGGTCAATGGCCGCATAAGGCTTGTCCACGGTGATGCGCTTCACGCCATGCCGGTGAAAAATCTCGGTGATGATCTCGACAATGTCCGTTTGCCCCATCAGGTTTCGCCCCAGCCCGGTGCCTATGCACACGTCCATGTCACGTTCGGGCTTCATCTGGTGCAGATCCACCACAAAGCGGATGTCGTGCTGCTTTACGTAGCGGCAAAGGGCATCGCGGTAATCGCTTACGGGGTCGTGGTTGGCGTCGTCGCGCAGGTGGCGGGTTTTATAAATTACGGGGCAGCCGATACGTTCGTGCAAAAGACGACAAAGCATCCCCGTAAACCGCTCCGCGCATTTCACGGAGCCGTTTCTCGTTTGTAGCATCGCATGAGGCGCGCTGAGCATCGTATCCCCGGTTCCTTCCAACAGTTCGTAGCTGCAATAGTGTTCTTCGTCGGTAAAGTAAGCCAGAGCCCGGTCGATCTGTTGTTCGGTGGTCACAGGGGCTACCTCCTTGGTATATTCCATGGTACGCCGGCCGCAAGGCTTTTCAGGGCCGCGTGTCATTCAAACCGGCGAGCCTAAATATTACCACTCGTATGTTCGTTTGTCAACCGAAGGCTTCTGCGGCACTTATGCCTCCGTATCCGTTTTATCGCCGGGAAAACCGTTGAACCACGCGCGCTGCGCAAAGGGCTTTTTCGGCACGCGCTTCACCGTTTCCGCTGCGCGCCCGACCGGCAGGTAGCAAACCAGTTCGTACTCCGCGGGCACGCCCAACAGATCGGCCATTTTTCGGCCCAGACGATCCTTGTCCGTAATCTGCCCTTCCACCCAGCAACTTTCGTACCCCAGCGCCATGATCGCCAGCAGCATGTTTTGGATGGCGGCCGCGTAATCCTGCACATAAAAACTGCGGTCGCGGTAGGCAATGATTTTGCGCGTCAGCACGCAGATCATGGCGGGCGCGCTTTCGCTCACGCCGGACACGAGTATCTTGCACAGTCTGGCCAGCACTGCCGGATCATCCACGGCAATGAGGCTCACGGTCTGCTTGTTGCAGCCGGAGGGAGCGGCCAGCCCCGCTTTCAGAATTTGCTCCAGATCGGCGCGGGGAACGGGCGCAGGCAGATACGCGCCCCGATAACTGGCTCTTTGCATGATACTGTCTAAAACATTCATAGGCAACCTCCATTTCGTTCCGGGTTTCGCCGGAGCGCACTTTCGTAATGCTCGCTCCCGTTTTTCTTAATTATACTCCAACCTCCGCCTGGGGAACAGGCCGGATTAAAAAGATCATCGCGTCACCGTCGCGCTGCGGCGTAAAATCATCCCCGATTACGCATTGAAAAAAACATCCTTTTCGTCTACGATTATGCACATGAACAAAAGCCGCGTCTGATCAACCCGCAGGGCAAACGCAAAGGCGCGCGACAAATACGCATAGCGAGGAGCGCACGCATTATGGCACAGTATCCCCCCATCATGAAGGGCATGCCCGTACTGCTGCACGGCGGCGACTATAACCCGGAGCAATGGCTGAAGCAGAAAGATACTATATGGAAAGAAGATATGGCGTTCGCCAAAAAGGCCGGTATCAATACCCTTTCCATCGGCATCTTTTCGTGGGCGCATCTGGAGCCGCAGGAAGGCTGTTATACCTTCGAATGGATGGACGAAGTGATGGATATGCTGCATGCGAACGGCATCAAAGCCATCCTCGCCACACCCAGCGGCGCACGGCCCCCCTGGCTGGCGGAAAAGTATCCCGAGGTGCTCCGCGTCAATAACCTCCGCCAGAAAATGCTGTACGGCGGGCGGCACAACCATTGCCTCTCCTCCCCCGTTTACCGGGAAAAGGTCGCCCAGATCAATGAAAAACTGGCGCAGCGCTACGGCAAGCACCCGGCGCTGGGCATGTGGCATATTTCCAACGAATACGGCGGGGAATGCCATTGCCCCCTGTGCCAGCAGGAGTTTCAGGATTGGCTCAAAGATCGCTACGGCACCATCGAAGCGCTCAACGAAGCCTGGTGGAACCAGTTCTGGGCGCACCGCTATAACAACTTCAGGCAAATCGAAAGCCCCACCTCGCCCGATTGGCTCGGCGAAAACGAGAACCATGGACTCAAACTCTCCTGGAGGCGCTTTACCAGTTGGCACCATTGTGATTTTTACGTGCACGAGATTGAACCCCTCAAGCGCATCACCCCGGAAATTCCCTGCACCACCAACCTGATGTCCACCTACCCGGCGATTGATTATTTCGCCCTGGGCCGCCTGTTGGATCGCTCCAGCTGGGATAACTACCCTGCGTGGACGGGTACCGAAGCGGACGCGGAAGTATGCACGGATACGGCTTTCAAGCACGATCTGATGCGCGGCGTGGGTGACAACAAGCCCTTTATGATGATGGAATCCAGCCCCTCGGCGGTCAACTGGCAGCCGATCAACGGCCTCCGGCGGCCGGGTACAATACTGCTGCAAGGCCTGCAAGCCGTCGCCCACGGTTCGGACACGGTACAGTATTTTCAGTTCCGCAAGAGCCGCGGCAACTTTGAAAAATTCCACGGCGCGCTGATCGACCACACAGGCCGCAGCGACACCCGCGTGTTTCAGGAAGTATGCGCCGTTGGCGAAGCGCTGAAAACCATCGCCTCCGTGGCGGGCAGCAGTGCTGAAAACAAGGTCGCCCTCCTGTACGACTGGGAAAACCGCTGGGCGCTGGATGACGCGCGCTTTGTAACCCCCCAGAAGGGGTACGAGCAAACGGTGATCGCGCACCACAGCGCGCTGATGGCCGCTGGCCTTGGTGTGGACGTGGTGGATGAAACCTGCGCACTCAACGGCTACCGGCTGGTGGTTGCCCCCATGTGCTACATGTTGCGCAACGGTTTTCCCGATCAGGTGAAGACGTTCGTGGGCGCGGGCGGCACGCTCGTACTTACCTATATCTCCGGCTACGTCAACCAGGACGATCTCTGTTTCCTGGACGGCTTCCCCGGCCCGCTCCGGGAGGTCGCGGGCGTGTGGGCCGAGGAAGTGGACGCCCGTCCCCCGCAGCTGACCAACTCCTTTGCGTACGAAGGGAAAACCTACTTATGCCGGGAGTATTTCGAGCTGATCCACGCGCAGACCGCCGAGGTGCTTTCCGTTTACCAGAGCGATTTCTACGCGGGGATGCCGGTCGTAACAAAAAATGAATATGGCAAGGGCTGCTGCTATTACGTGGCGGCGCGCACAGGCACGGACTTCCTTACGGCTCTCTACCGCACGCTCACGCGCGAACAGGGGCTGGAACCCATCGTGCCGGGTTTGCCGCAGGGTGCGGGCGCGACCCTGCGCGTGGGCGCGGATGGCCTGGAATATCGGTTTGTGATGAACTATCTGCCCGAAGAAACGCGCGTGAACGTAGGCCCCCCGCAGCGCGACCTGCTTACGTGCCATACAGTTGCAGGTGAAACAGTTATACCGCCCCGCGGCGTGCTGGTGCTGGTGAAGGAATAAGGAGGAGCGTATATGCGCTGTTATCAGGAGAGCGGAAAGCTGTACCAACGGTTGGGCACCGAGCTTCTCTGCGTGGAGGCGTGGGGCGCCAACGCCCTGCGCGTGCGTGCTACACGTTCTGCAACCCTGAGCAGCGAAACCTGGGCGCTTCTGGAAGACGTGTCCGCCTGCAATCACCCGGAGATATGTTTGGACGGGGAAAGCGCCGAAATCCGCAACGGCGATCTGCTCTGCCACATCAACGCGGAAGGCTGGCTGCGCTTTGCAAACGCGCGCGGGGAAACGCTGCTTACGGAGTACTGGCGCAACCGCAACGATATCCGTCGTTACGCCGTGCCCTTGAACGTGGACGCGCGGGAGTTGAAACCCGTACCCGGCCAGGAAGGGTATCGGCTGACCGCACGTTTTGAAAGCCGGGAGAACGAGCGCATCTTCGGCATGGGTCAGTATCAGGATGGGCTCCTCAACAAAAAGGGAGCCGTTTTGGAGCTGGCGCACCGCAACACGCAGGCTTCCGTGCCATTCTACGTCTCCAGCCTCGGCTACGGCTTTTTATGGAACAATCCCGCCATCGGCCGGGCCACCTTCGGCGCAAACCTGACCCAATGGGAAGCCACCGCCACACACGAATTGGATTACTGGGTCTGCGCAGGGGATACACCCGCGGAGATCCTTGCCAGCTATGCCGATGTTACCGGCCACGCGCCCATGATGCCGGAATACCGCATGGGCTACTGGCAATGCCGCCTGCGCTACCGCACGCAGGAGGAGTTGCTTACCGTCGCGCGCAGGCATAAGGCGCTGGGTTTGCCCATGGACGTGATCGTCGCTGACTTTTTCCACTGGACGATGCAGGGGGATTTCAAGTTCGATCCCATAGATTGGCCGGATGTACCCGCCATGGTGCGAGAGCTGGACACAATGGGTATTTATCTGATGGTTTCCGTCTGGCCCACGGTGGACACCCGCAGCAAGAATTACCGCGAGATGGCCGATAACGGATATCTGGTCACACTGGATCGCGGCCTGCCCGTGCATATGAACTGGATGGGAGACTGCGTGTTTTTCGACGCCACCCACCCCGGCGCGCGCGCGCTGCTCTGGCAAAAGGCGAAGGAAAACTACTATCGCCACGGTGTGCGCATCTTCTGGCTGGATGAGGCGGAACCGGAGTACGGCATATACGATTTCGACGTGCAGCGTTACCATCTGGGGCCCGCGACCCAGGTGGGCAACCTCTACCCCGCCATGTATGCCAAAGCCTTTTACGATGGCATGACGGCCGAAGGGCAGCAGAATGTGCTCAACCTTGTGCGCTGCGCATGGGCGGGCAGCCAGCGCTACGGTGCGCTGGTCTGGTCCGGGGATGTGGAATCGTCCTTCCGTTCCATGCGCGAGCAGCTTGCCGCGGGATTATCGATGGGCATGGCGGGCATCCCGTGGTGGAACAGCGATCTGGGCGGCTTCATCGGCGG
>JAJFVI010000073.1 GCA_021371895.1 Eubacteriales bacterium
GTGCGTGGCAGTAATAGGCCAGCGGCGAACCCTGCAGGGTATCGCCGCCGTCGATGACGAGCGTGTTGCCGTCTTTGGGGAAGGCCATGCCTAAAAGCCCCATCGGCCGGGGCTGTGTGTCCACAAAGTTCGTCGGGTACAAATACCCGTGCGTGTCGGAAGTATAGTAGATCGTCAGCTTGGCAGGCATATCAGCCCCTCGCCAGCTTCTTGCGGATTTTGGTGGAGCTGAATTCGATAATCAGCATCAGCACGATCATGCCGAAGAGGAACGCGCCCACCATGCTCCAGCGGCGGCTGTTGATGCTCTGGATCAGCGCCGCGCCGATGCCGCCGGCACCCACGATGCCCAGCGTTGTCGCATCCTTGATGTTGATATCGAAACGGTAGATGATGGTGGAAACGAAGTTGGCGTACAACTGCGGCAGGATGCCGTAGCGGATTTTCTGGAAGGTGGTGCAGCCCGCCGCGTCCAAGCTTTCTAATATGCGGGTATCCAAATCCTCAATGGCGTTAATATACAATTTGCTGATCATGCCGATGGAGCAGATGCTCTGGGTCACCACGCCGCAAAACGCGCCCGGCCCCGTAACGCGTATCCACACCAGCGCCCATACGAGGCTGGGTATGGTACGAATCAACAGAATGAAAGCGCGGGAGAAGAAAGCAACCCACTTGGGCACTACGTTTTCCGCTGCGAGAAAGCTGAAAGGCACGGCCAAAACACCGCCGATCAGCGTACCCAGCAAGGCGATGGCTACCGTCTCAAACAACATGTAGGGAACGCCGTCCCGGGTCCAGTTGATCAGCAAATTCATATCCGGATGAAAGATGCCGTACACGATGCCGTAGGCAACATCGCTTCCCCTGGCCGCCAGGCCTTTAAACTGGATCGCGTTGCCCGACCAGCCCAGCAGCACAACCATGATGAGAACCACCACCGTATAGATCCACCAGCGCCGGGGACGGCTGCCGTACATCTCCTCGATGGGATTGATCGCATTTTGCATGCCTGCGCCTCCTAGCTGAGCTTTCTGCGAAGGTACTGGCTGGTATTGTCGATGATCAGCACCACCGCGAAGAGTGTGATCAGCACCATGCCCAGCCCCTCGTAATCGCGCCAGCCAATCCGTTCGTTAATCAGGATGCCCAAGCCGCCCGCGCCCACGTAACCCAGGATCGACGCGGCGCGGATGTTGATTTCAAACGAGTATAAGCTATGCGAGAGGTATGTGGGTAAAATCTGCGGGAAGCACCCGCTCCAAAACGCCTGGAACCGAGTCGCGCCCAGCGCCTCCATGGCCTCGAACGCACCCATATCAATTGTTTCGATGCTTTCATAAAGCATTTTAGTGACGAGGCCGAAGGTAAACAGGGTTATGGCCACAGTACCGGCGAACGTGCCCAGTTTGAAGATCAACGCGCAGATGGAAGCGATCACCAATGTGGGCAACGTTCGTACGATGTTGAGCAACACTCGCAGCACCGCCACAAACACGCCGTTGTGATTGATGTTGGCGGAGGCCAGCACCGCGAAGGGCAGCGCCAGCGTGCAGCCGATGAACGAACCCATGACGGACATTTTAATAGTGTCCAGTAGCGGCGGCAGCACTTTGTGGAAATAACTCCAGTCGGGGTTGAATATTTTTTTAAGAATCACGGTAAACTGATAACCGCGCCGGATGATGATGCCGAAGTCAAAATCGGTTACGATCACCGCGCCCCATACCGCCACGATCAGCGTAAGCAGTATGAGCCATGTGCGGGAACGTGGCTTTAACACGGTATGTTCGCCCACGGTCATCGTTTTGGGCTTAAATATCCGATCAAACAGGGCAAGCTTGGCCTGCGCGGTCTTCGCTTTTCTGGCCATCAGCCTTGCGCCTCCTTTGCGGACGTGTTCAAGCTGGCCTTCAAGGCTGCAATTTCTGCCGCCGCTTTCGCGGTTTGCTCATCGGCTACCTTGGGTACCGGCGCGCCGTTGTAAATAGAATCCAGCACCTCCTGCGTCACGCTCCCCACCGGCCCATCGTAGACGATCTCGCCCGCGCGGATGCCGATAACGCGATCGGCAAAATCCAGCGCCAGATCCACGTGATGGATGTTGATAAGGATGGTGATGTTCATTTCCTGATTGATGCGCCTGAAATCGCTCATCACCTGGTTGGCGGTCACCGGGTCCAGCGCCGCCACGGGTTCATCCGCCAGAATAATGGAGGGGTTCTGGTTCAGCGTCCGCGCCAGCGCCACACGCTGCTGCTGCCCGCCGGAAAGCTGATCGCAGCGGGTATAGGCCTTATCCAAAATCCCCACCTTATCCAGCGCCGCCAGTGCCGCCATCTCCTGCTGCCTGGAAAAGATGCCAAAAAGTACCCTGAAAAAGCTCATATCCGGCACCATGGAAGTGAGCACATTTTTAATGACCGTGGAGCGCGTAACCAGGTTGAAGGACTGGAAAATCATCCCGATATGCCGGCGAAACCGGCGCAGCGCCTTGCCGTGGAGCGACATCACATCTACGCCATCCACAAGCACCTTGCCCGCGGTGGCGTCGATCATACGGTTGATGGTACGAATCAGCGTCGATTTGCCCGCGCCAGAAAGCCCGATAATCGCCACAAACTCGCCCTGTTCGATGGTCAGGTTGACGTCCTTGAGGCCCTGAACGCCGTTGGGGTAGGTTTTTCCGGCATGGACGAATTCGATCATACAGACGCCTCTTTGTTTACAGATTGGTCTTTCCCACTATACCATCCCAACGCCCGTATGACAATAGGCTGCGCGCGCAGGAACAAAGGAACGGCGGTACGGCCTTTGCCGTACCGCCGGAGGGGTGACGTTTGGGAAACGAAGGGTTATTGCACGGCTTCCAGCGCCTTGCGGGCTGCGTCGTAATCCGAATCCTGCGCGATGGCGTAGCCGGTGTGGCTGTACACGGAGAAGATCGCCTGACCCTCTTCGGTGCCAATGATATTGATCAGCGCAGTCTGGATAGCGGCGATGAATGCGGGGTTGTACACTGCGGGATTCGCCTTGGTGATGGAAACGGTATCGTTGTAGATGGGCGCGGTAACGCCGATCACATTGAGCTCGTTCCAGATGGAATCGGTGCGGCCCATGCCGGCCTTACCGGTGGAATCCTGCTGATCAGTGGGCAGTATCCATGCGGCTTCGTAGTCACGGCGGCCGTCGGCGTAGCATACGACTACGTCCACGGCTTCGGCGGCGGCTTGTGCGAAGGCATCACCATAACCGCTGAGGGTAACGACGTTGGTCAGATCGGAGAGCTTTTTGCCGTCGTAGTTTTCCATCAGCCACAGGGTGGGGTAGATATAACCGGCAGAGGAAGAAGTCTTCAGCACGGCCCAGCTGGCCTTGTTCAGATCATCCCAGGTCAGTGCCTCGCCGGCATTGACCTTGGCGGCCAGTTCCTTGCCGTAAGCGGAAGGCGTGGCGTAGATCAGCGAACGATAGAAGCTCACCTGCGTATCGGTGGGCACGGTCTTGTTGGCGTCGCCGTTCCAGGTTTTGGGATCGGTGCTGTCGTTGCTCAGGCCAGCGCGAGTGGCGGTGAGGATAACATCCACTTCGTCGCTGTACAGGGCGTAGGTACCGCCGGGCAGCCAGCCGATATCGATGGTACCGGCCGCCATAGCTTCGCCGGTCGCCTCGTAGGACGTGCCTACGGTGATGTCGACTTCGCCGATGTCGTAGCCTTGCTTGAGCATCTCAGCCTTCAGCAGGTCCGGCAGGTTTTTCGTACCGGTGATGATAACGTCCGCATCCTTGGAAGGCACGAACTCAAGGGTCAGCTTGTCCATTTTGACGGCCTCGGCCATCGCAGAAGTGCAACCGACGATCATCGCGACCGCCAGCAGCAGCGCCAGAAGTTTCTTCATTCTGTTTTCCTCCTCAATTCATTGTAGTAGGATCATCAATATTGTACGATAACAATATTAAGAATTTCCTATCATAATAGTTAAAAATACATTATCAGGTGGATGTCAGCTCGTTATAAATATACCGTCGCCTGTCCGCGCCTCCGGGCACTTTTTGTTTACCCGCATCAGGGCAAAAACTGGCTGCATTTAATCCGGCATTCCAGCCGATTTTCCACATAACATCGCATCGCCTCAAACAGCGCCGTGTCCGCCTCACAGCCGGCAGCGTCGAAACCGCCCTCCAGCACTCCGCGCATCCGTTCCACTTGCGCGGAGGTCAGCGCGTATTGCCCTTCCCCGCGGCAGGCGTCGCAGCACAGGCCGCCCGCCTCGGTATCCAGCCGCGCGCCCCGCCCGGCCGGCAGCGGTTTGCCGCAGTGGATGCAATGGCTCAGGCGCGGGCGGTAACCAGCCTCGGCGGCATAGAGCAGCAAAAAGGCGTTCACCGCAGCAAGGGGCGGGTCGCTCAAGCAATAGCTGAGCCGATAGAGCCCTTGCAGCAGGAGCGCATACATCCCTTCGGCCGGCTGTTCCGGCTGCGCTGCGGCTTGAACGAGGCTTACCAGGTAGGAGGCGCAGGTTAGCCGATAAGCGTCCAGCCGGAGCGGGTAAAACGTATCCTGCGGCGTGCAGGAGGTGAGTGTCAGGCGATCATGGCTCTGGAACGCCACATATTCGCCATGCACAAACAGCTCGCTTGCGACCATCAGCTGGCTGTTGGGTCTGCGGCACCCGCGGGAGAGCACGTCCACGCGCCCATGATCCGGGGTGAGCAGCGTCAGCATCCGATCCCGTTCCCGGTAGTTGGCGTATCGCAGCACCACGCCCTGTAAGGTTAGCGATGGCATAGCCTTTTCCTCGTTCCCGCGCCGCGGGTTTTCCGGACGGCGCACCTGATACAACCATTATAACACGCCCTCGTCCCATGCGGTAGCACCGCCGTACGTGGCAAGGGCGATGCCGTACTGTGCCTTTCTGTGGAGCGTATACCCGAACGTTCGCCGTTTTTTATGCTGGAAATATTCGCGAAATTATGCTATACTTGGGTTGTATGATCCGTAAGGGGGGGTACCCGCATTGGACAAGATTCATCGATACGAACGCATGGCGGCGCTGACCAAACTCCTCACCGCGTCACCCAACCGCATCTTCACGCTTTCGCACTTCTGCGATCTGTTCGGCGCGGCCAAATCCACCATGAGCGAGGACATCGATATACTCAAAGACGTGCTTGCCCGTTACGAGCTGGGCAAGCTGGACACCGTCACCGGTGCGGCAGGCGGTGTGCGTTTTCGGCCGTCCATGGGCCGGGCCGAAGCCACGCGCATGATCGGCACGCTGTGCCGGGAGCTCAACCAGCCCTCGCGCCTGCTGGCGGGCGGCTTTTTGTACCTGTCGGACATTTTAAGCACCCCATCCGTCGTACGCGCCATGGGCGTGATCCTCGCCGACCAGTTTTACGAAAGCGCGCCTGATTTTGTGCTGACCATGGAAACCAAGGGCATCCCCGTAGCGCTGATGACTGCCGACGCGCTGGGCGTGCCGCTGGTGATCGCCCGCCGTGTGAGCAACGTCTACGAGGGCTCCGCCGTCAATATCAACTACGTCACCGGCTCGTCCGGGCACATCGAAACCATGAGCTTAAGCCGGCGTGCGGTGAAAGCCGGGCAGCGCGCCTTGATCGTGGACGATTTTATCAAGGGCGGCGGCACTGCCCGGGGAATGATTGACCTGATGGACGAGTTTTCCGTGCATGTCGTGGGCACGGCGTTCGTCATGGCGACAGCTTCCCCCGAACAGAAGCGCATTCAGGGCGAAAAATCACTGATGGTCATGGATGCACATCCCGACAATCCGGAAACGCTGCTGGTTAAACCCGCTGCCTGGCTGAACGACTGATGTTCCCATATTACACGAGGTGAACCCTATGAAACGATCTCTTGGTATTTTGCTGAACACCGTTCCAAACGGCTTTTCCGCCATGCCCCTGCTGGGCTTGCCCTGCCGCGGCCACGTAGAGAGCGCGCTTGGCGAAGCGGGCGTAACGGTCGCCGCCGCCTCACCCGAAAACATGGGCGCGCTGAAAGCACTGTTGAATACGGACGTCGCAAGCGTCGTGCTGGCGGCGGAAAACGCGCCCTGCCTGAACGCCGATACGTTCCGCACCCTGCTCACCGCCGCCGAAACTCGCCCTGCGGCGGTGCTGCTTTCGGATATGCGCACACCATTGGCGATGGCGCTGCCCGCCGCGATTGTCCGCGACCTGCCCGCCGAGGGCGCGCTTACGCCGCTGGCGCTGGTCGCCGCACTGGACGAGCGTGGTGTGCCCTTAAAGATAGTACACGCGCAAAATGCGGAAGCCTATCTGCCTGTCATCGACGCGGAGAGCTTTGGCGCGGCGTACCGTTATTTACGAACTGTCATCGTGCGCCGGCACGTGCAAAACGGCGTGGTCATGCTCGACCCGGAGCGCACCGACATCGAGGTCGGCGTCCGCATCGGCGCGGGTACGGTGCTCTACGCCGGCAATACCCTGCAAGGGGATACGGTTATCGGCAAACAATGCACCCTCTACCCCAACAACCGCATGGATTGCGCCGTACTTGGCGATGGCGTTACGGTGGAGAACAGCGTGCTGCTCCATTGCCGCGTGGGCGCGCACACCACCGTCGGCCCCTTCGCCTATCTGCGTCCCGACGCCGAAATAGGCAAACATTGCCGCATCGGCGATTTTGTGGAGATCAAAAACAGCGTCGTCGGCGACGGCACCAAGGTAAGCCACCTGACCTACGTGGGCGACAGCGATCTGGGTAAGGATATCAACCTCGGCTGCGGCGTTGTGTTCGTCAATTACGACGGCAAGGTAAAAACCCGCTCCGTGGTGGAGGATCACGCCTTTATCGGCTGCAACTGCAACCTTATCTCCCCCGTACACATCGGCCAGAATGCCTATCTGGCCGCCGGCAGCACCGTTGTGGAGGACGTACCCGCGGACGCGTTGTTCGTGGCCCGTGCCCGTGGTGTTATTAAGGAGAACTGGGTCAAACGCCGCAAGGAGCAGGGAAAGCTGTAACCAGCGTCGAAATGCTCAGCGGGCTTGAACCGCGCCTGAAACTAGAAGTGAGCCACAGGGCAAAGCCGACAGGCGCAGACGCGTGGGAACCTTTCCATTGGGTAATCAGCAAGCGGGGGTGGGCATCCATCCTCGCCTTGCGTCATGGTTCGGAGGCTTTATGTTCCTGATCGTCGGTCTGGGTAACCCCGGTGAAAAATACGAGCACACACGGCATAACGTCGGGTTTGATGTGCTTACGCTCCTTTCGGAAAAACTGAATATTCCCATTGCGCGTAAGAAGTGCGACGCGCTGGTCGGCGAGGGTTTATATTCCGGGCAGAAAGTTGTGTTGTGCAAGCCGCAGACGTATATGAATTTAAGCGGCGAGGCGGTCAGCCAGCTTTTGCATTGGTACAAACTCCCCCCTGAACAGATGCTGGTGATCTTCGACGATATCGACCTCGCGCCGGGGTGGCTGCGCATAAGGCGCGAAGGCAGCGCGGGCACGCACAACGGCATGCGCAACATCGTGGAGCGTATCGGCACGGAAGTCTTTCCCCGCATCCGCGTTGGCACCGGTGGCAAACCGCCGGAGTTTGATCTGGTGGATTGGGTGCTCGCCCGCTACCAGACTCCCGAGGAGCGGAAAACCGCCTTTGATGCCTACAATCAGGCTGCGGACGCTGCCCTGGACTGGATGAAGGACGGCATCGATATCGCCATGCGCCAATACAATACAAAAAAACCCAAGCCGGTGAAGCCCGCCGCCGAAAAGGCAGCTCCAGCCGACGCAAGCGCGCAGCAGGCGCGCCCCACAGGAGACAACGAATGAACGAAGGTCTGTTCAGCGCTTATTCCGCGCTGCCGGCATGGAAGGAACTCCTTGAAAAACTGAAAACGGAAAACTGCATCGCGCTCGGCGGCATGGCCGAGGGCGAAAAGCCTTTTTTTGCTGCCGCACTTGCCCGCCGCACCGGGCGCCCCGTGCTGCTGCTTTCCCCTGCAGAATTAACCGCCCAAAAACAGGCACAGGACGTGAACCGCCTTTTCGGCGGGGGCGCAGCCATGCTGCCCGCGCGGGATGTGCAGTTCAGCCGCGCGGCCGCCAGCCAGGAGAGCACCTGGCAGCGGCTGGGGGTACTGGAGGACGCGGCCGCCGGACGGCTAACCGTACTGTGCGTATCCGCCGAGGGCGCGCTGGACCGTTGCAGCCCGGCACAGCGTTATCGCCATGCCGGCGTACACCTTACGGAGGGCGGTTCCGCTTCCCCCACGGCGCTGGTTGAGCAGTTGGTGAAATGCGGGTATGAGCGCGTGTCCATGGTGGAGGGCAAGGGCCAGTGCGCCATGCGCGGCGATATACTGGACGTGTTTCCTCCAAACGAGAGCGACGCCCTGCGCATCGAGTTTTTCGGCGATGAAGTGGATACCATCCGCCGGTTCGATTGCATCAGCCAGCGCAGCATCGAGCGTTTGAAGAGCGCGCGGCTGGGCCCTGCCACCGAATGCCTGCCTGAGGACGCCCAAAAGTCCGCGGACAGGCTGCTGGCGGCATTGACCGCCACGCCTTCCACCGCCGTACAGACGCCGGAGGCGGAAGCTGGGGCAACTCTGCCCGACCTTGAGCCGCTGAACACGTTTTTAAGCGAGATCGACGAGCTGGACGAAGAAGCGGGCGCAGCCGCCCGGGAAATGGCCGCGACGGCGCTCATGGACGCGGCCGCCAAAGCCGCTCATGCCCCCGCTGCGCCATCCGCACGGGAAGCCAACCCCGGCGGGGAGCGGGAGGCACAGGTAAAGCGCCATCTGGACGACGTGCAGCGCGTGCGCGACGGGCACCCCATCCGCACCGCCCCCATGTGGATGAACGTGCTTTGCGCCGATGCCTGCTTTATTGCCGATTATCTGCAAAACCCGATTGTGCTGGTGGATCAGCCCGATCAGCTCCGCATCCGTGTGAAGACGCAGCGGGACGCCTTTGAAGAAGAATGGCGGGAGGCGGCGCGCCGCGGCGACGGTTTTGACGCGCAGCGCACGCTGTTGTTCACCTACGAGGAGATCCTCGCCGCCCTTGGCTCCCTGCGCGTGCTGGCCTTAAGCGACTTAACGCGCGGGTTGGGGCAGCTTTCCCCCACCAGCGCGCTGGACTTCCAGAGCGAGCCGGTCATGCCCTACCAGAGCCGGCTGGAACCGCTGAGCAAGGATATTGCCGGCTGGAAGGAAGCGGGTTGCGCCATCGTGCTGCTCACGGGCGGCGAGGCGCGCGGCCGCAGGCTATTGCAGGCGCTCGCCCAGCAGGGCGTGCCCGCCACCTACAGCGACACGCTGGACGGCAACCTGATCGCCGGAGAGGTAATCCTCCTGCCCGTAAGCGTGGGCAAGGGCTTTCGCAACCTGCGCGCGAAGCTGTGCCTGATCAGTGACGGCGACCTGTTCGGCACCAGCTACCAGCGCGCGCGCAAGCATCAGCACGCGGGCGAGCGCATCGCGTCGTTCACCGATCTCAAGGCGAGCGACTACGTGGTGCATGAATTGTACGGCGTTGGCATTTTCGACGGCGTGGTGCAGCTCAACACCGAGGGCGTGCTACGGGATTATCTGCTCATCCGCTATCAGGGTACCGATAAGCTCTACGTGCCGACCGATCAGTTCGACCGCGTACAAAAGTTCATCGGCGCGGAGCACGGCGCGCCCAAGCTCAATCGGCTGGGCGGCGGCGAGTGGGGACGGCAGAAAGCCAAGGTGAAGGAAGGGCTTAAAAAGCTCGCTTTCGATCTGGCGGCGCTCTACGCCGCGCGCCAGCAGAACACGGGGCACGCTTTCAGCCGCGAAACCCCTTGGCAGCGCGAGTTTGAGGATATGTTCCCCTATGAGCTGACCGCCGACCAGCAGCAGTGCGTGGAGCAGATTTTTGCCGATATGGAAAGCCCCCGCAACATGGATCGACTCTTGTGCGGGGACGTGGGCTACGGTAAGACCGAAGTGGCGCTCCGCGCGGCCTTCAAGGCGGTGCTGGACGGCAAGCAGGTGGCCATCCTCGCACCGACCACCATACTGGTGCAGCAGCACCTGAACACTGTCAAAAAGCGCTTCGCGGGTTTCCCCGTCACCTACGAGATGCTCAGCCGCTTCCGCAGCCCCAAAGAGCAGCAGGAAATCCTGAAAAAACTCAAGGAAGGCAGGATCGATCTGCTGATCGGCACCCACCGGATGCTGGCCAAGGACGTGCAGTTTCGTGACCTGGGGTTGCTGATCGTAGATGAGGAGCAACGTTTTGGCGTAAACCACAAGGAAACCATCAAGCACATGAAAACAAAGGTAGATGTGCTGACCCTCTCGGCTACACCTATCCCCCGCACGCTGCACATGAGCATGGTGGGCATCCGCGATATGAGCATACTGGAAACCCCGCCTGAGGAACGCATGCCGGTTAAAACCTACGTTACCCCTTATGACGACGCAATCGTCGCCGAGGCTCTCCGGCGGGAATTGGCGCGCGGCGGGCAGGTGTATTTTCTCTATAACCGCGTCCGTTCCATCGAGCAGATGTTCAACCGTTTGAAAACGCTCGTGCCCGAGGCCCGCATCGGCGTGGCGCACGGGCAGATGCGGGAAAGCGCGCTGGAGGACGTGATGCTGGATTTCTACGCCGGCGCGTTTGATGTGCTCCTGTGCACCACAATTATTGAAAGCGGGCTGGATGTGCCCGAGGCCAATACCCTGATCGTGTTTGACGCCGACCACTTCGGCCTTTCGCAGTTGTACCAGATTCGCGGGCGCGTGGGCCGCAGCAACCGGCAGGCGTACGCCTATTTTACTGTCCGGCGGGATAAGCTGCTCAGTGAATCCGCCGAGAAGCGGCTTTCCGCCATCCGCGAGTTTACCGAATTCGGCGCCGGCTACCGCATCGCCATGCGCGACCTGGAAATTCGCGGCGCGGGCGACGTACTTGGCCCGGAACAGCACGGCCACTTGAGCACGGTGGGGTACGACATGTACGTAAAGTTGATCGAGCAGGCGGTTGGTGAGGCGCAGGGCCATGAGGAAACACCCGAGCTGGATACCCGCGTAGAGCTGGCCGTGAACGCTTACCTTCCTCAGGAAACCGTGCCGGACGAGCGCCTGCGCATCGAAATCTACAAACGCATCGCCATGATTGAGGACGAAACCAGTCGCATGGACGCCGAGGAAGAGCTGATCGACCGCTTTGGCGAGATTCCCCAGCCCGTGCGCAATCTTACGCTGATCGCCCAACTGCGCGCAACAACTCGCCGTTTGGGCGTGACCCACCTGTTCCTGCGCGCCGACGGCGTGCATATGCGCTTGGATGAAAAGTATTTGCCCGACCTTATGGCGCTGTATGCCGCCGTTACCAAAACCGATCCCCGCATCGCATTCAGCATGCGCCAGCCTCCGGAAATGCTGATTAAGCAAACGGGACTGACGCCCGAAACGGCGCTGACGCTTGCGATTGATCTGTTGACCAAGGTACATGATCGCACACGCGCATTGCTTGCAACAGGCAAGCAATAAGCTGGCAGGTGCTTTTCGCTCGCCCCTGCACCCTTCGGAAACTTCTTCTTACTAGAAAGGGGTTCCTTTTTGTAATTTAATATTGCGCCTGTGGACGAAAAACTGCGGGGATGCGCCTGCGGGCGCAGCAGGAGCTTTCTGCTCGCCCCTGCATCCTTCGGTGTCGCCTTCTTACACGGCGGGCCGAGCGCGATGGGGTCGCCCTAGGAGTACAGGATAGTCGTCTGGTCACACTATGCCTGTCCGGACCTTCGGCCCGGACGCACAGTATGCCCATCCGACAAGCTTGTCCATCCGGCGTGCTACCCCATCGCGCTTCCCGCATGCTTGTGCGATAGGCGACAGCATAATGCAACATCGCTGCTTGTTTTTAGTGGGGGTGGTGCCTCCGGCTTGCATATGGCGTTCCAGTTTTCAGGCATGTGGTTTTTGAGTGTTTCGCATGCATATGTCAGGAGGACGGTATCCAAATCGCCACGTTGGCCGAATATTGCCATACTAAAACGAACATCAGGATAATCTGCTCATCGGCTACGGTCACCTGAATGCCGAACAGATTCGGTAGGGAATGCATGCCCTGCATAGCATGATTTTCTGTATGGAATCAGAACTGTTATAATGGCATTACTAAACCATAATAAGCTATATATACCAACGTTTTCCAGTATGTTGAAGTTTGAACAGATTATCTATTGCGCCCCTGAAAACGCAATGTTATAATGCCGTAATAACGGTCGTCGCCACACACGCCCGCGCGCAAGAAAATAGGGGGCTAAAGAATGTTCATCCGCATCACCAAGCGAATTTTCAAAGATTTGGCAATCTACATGGTGTTTTTAGGGGTCATCGTCGGGGTTGTCTTTCCTTTTTTTGTACGCCTATTTGGCGTACCGGCGTCCATCGCTTATCAGCCCTTATTTTTTTGCGCGTGTATCGCGGCGGGTATTTTGCTGGCGACGCTCAACATCACGCTGGCGCGTAACGTTGTCGGCAGTCGTATCCGGGAGCTCAGCAGCCAGATGAAGCATGTGGAAGGGATTTTATCCAGCCAAATGACCGGGGAACAGTGCGAAAAGTGTACCCCCGAATCCTGCAGTATCCGGGTCGATTCCGAAGACGAGCTGGGCGACAGCGCCGCATCCTTCAACCGCCTCATCCAAACGCTTTCCACTGTGCTGGGCGCGCAGCAGGACCTGCAAAGGTTTTCAGAAATGCTTACCTCCAACCTGGAAATGGATGTACTCGCCAACGAAATCCTGCATTACCTGCTTGGCGTTACGCAGGCAAGCGGCGGTGCAATACTCACAGAGGAAGGCGCGGAGTTGAACGTAGAAGCCTCCTACGCCATTGATATGGAACGCACCATGCTTAACAGCACCGTATTGCACTACGCGGTAGAAAAACAGGAACGCCGCGTTGTGCGCTTACCGGAGGATATCGTATTGGAAGGTGTTTTAACCAAGTATCGCCCCAAAGAACTGCTCATTGAACCTATCGTGTATAAGCAGATTGTCGTTGGCATCATCATGCTAGCCGATGTGGAAGCCTTCTCAAACGATACGCTGGACAAGCTTAACTCCTATGCTCCCATCCTGTCCATGGCGTTTAACAACGCGATTACGCACCAGCGTATGCAGCGGCTGGCAGCCTTAGATGCCTTAACTGGCATCTACAACCGCCGCTTCGGCTCCAACCGCCTGCAGGAGGAGTTTGGCCGCGCCGTCCGCATCGGCTCGTCGCTTTCGCTGATTATGTTGGACATCGACCACTTCAAAACTGTTAACGATACCTATGGCCACATGGTCGGCGATAAACTGATCGTACTGATTACCAAGATCATCTCGGATGCGATTCGGGAGGGCGATGTGCTAATCCGCTACGGCGGCGAGGAGTTCCTGTGCGTACTGCCGGGCGCCAGCCAACAGGATGCGCAGTTTATGGCCGAGCGCATCCGCATACAGGTCAGGGATTCAATACTCAAGAACAACGAGCAGGAGATTCGCGTAACCGTAAGCCTTGGTACGTCCACCTACCCCAACAAGGACATCGACAACATACAGCAGCTGATTAACCTGTCCGACGAGGCCATGTACAACGCAAAAAAAAGCGGGCGCGACAGGGTAGCCTCCGCGTAAGCAGTCATGGATTGCGCGATGTTTATGCGTTAACGCCGTTTCACATGGTCGCTCTACGCGGCGTATACCTCTGCCCTTGCCACAGGCAAGGGCAGTATTTTTGTCGCAAAGCAAAAACGTGCGCCGGGACTATGCACACACTTCCGGCGCTCCGTATGCACCGCAGAGGGGGGCAAAGTCAACTCCACCTTTTACCTTCCAAACAACGTTATTCTTTTTGTCCGAAATAAGCGTAAGGCCGTGCTGGCACTGATTATATAACTCTTTCAGGTAAGCCGGCATATCCTCGCGGGGCTGGGAAAGCAACAAGACTTTGGTACGCATGGCCATTATAGACATCACAGCTACAACTAGCGTTTTCTGTATGCATATGCACTTTTACCTGCTTTTATCTATTATACGCAATACCCCTTGTGAAGAGAAGGAGGATTGTACAACGAGTAACCTCATCGCACTTCCCGCCTGCTGGGCGAATGGTGACAGGCAAAATACGTCACCGATGCATAGCCGTAAATCTTTTTGCTCGGTTAGCTACTCAATCGCACTTCCCTCCTGCGGGGGCAATGGCGACAGATACATAAATCAAAAAACAAGGCACTGCGAATCTTCCCCGAAAGGTGCTGCCCCCTTTACGGGTATATAGCAACGGCTTGCGCGATCTTCGCGCAAGCCGTTTATGTATGCTCTTATTAAGCCGTTCCCGCCGTTTACCGCGCGGGGACGATCTCCAGCCAGTAGCCGTCGGGATCTTCGATAAAGTAGATGCCCATCGCTTTGTTGTCAAAGCAGATGCAGCACATTTTTTCATGCTTCTTGTGCGAGGCGGCATAATCTTCCGTACGGAAGGCAAGGTGGAACTCGCCATCGCCGAGGTCATATTTTTGCGGATGGTCACGCAGTTGGGTAAGCTCCAGCTCGAAATCCGATTCATCGTTACCGAGGAAAACAATCGTAAAGGAACCGTCCTGCGCCACCTTGCGGTGTTTTTCGCTCAGATCCAGCGCTTCGCGGTAAAACGAGATAGAGCGCTCCACGTCGCTGACATTGTAGTTTTCATGAATCATTCGGTATCCCATATCATACGCTCCTTTTAACCGCAAGGGGAATGCTCTGCGGCGGATGTCGGTTCCATCGGAACCACGGATGACCGGCGATTGGAAAGCCAAAGAGAATCGCAATTTGCCGGTCAGTCAGTTCCCCGGCGCGCAGTGTTTTCGGCTCATTTCTGTCCGTAATAGGCGTTTGGCCCGTGCTTGCGCTGATAATGTTTCTCTTTCAGGTAGTCCGGCATATCCTCGCGGGGCTGGGTTAGCGGCAATGCCTCGGTGTGCCAGGCCATCATGGCGACTTCTTCCAGCACAACGGCGTTGTGTACGGCTTCCAAAGCGTCCTTGCCCCATGCGAAGGGGCCGTGGTTGCGCACCAGCACACAGGGCACCGCTTTGGGGTCAAGCCCATTCTGCTCAAAGTGCGTGGCAATCACACGACCCGTTTCCAGCTCGTAGGCGCGCTCCACCTCCACTTCTGTCAGCGACCGGGTGACGGGCACGGGGCCGTAAATGTAATCCGCATGGGTGGTGCCGTAGGGCGGTATCGCCCTTCCCGCCTGCGCCCAGATGGTGGCCCAGCGGCTATGCGTATGCACAATGCCGCCCACGTTGGGAAAGCGGTTGTAAAGCTCCATGTGCGTGGGTGCGTCGCTGGAAGGATTCAGCCTGCCTTCCACCTTGCGGCCCTGCAGATCCATCACCACCATATCCTCCGGGGTCAATTCCTCGTAGGGTACGCCCGAGGGTTTGATAACATACAGCATGGCTTCGCGATCGATCCCCGATACGTTTCCCCATGTGAACGTCACCAGCTGATGCGCGGGTAAAAGCATATTGGCTTTGTATACGGCTAATTTCAGTATTTCCAGCATGGTTTCCCTCCATAGTGAATCGTTAGCGGTTCGCGCGATGCCAAAGTATGTGCATTCATTTAAAACCACTTTAGCAAACATCAGAATGATCTGTTCATAGGTGGTTTGGACAATCCTACGGGGGAGGTTGGGAGGCGACGAAGGGAAGCGCGCGTCCGGTGGACGCTTCGCCCAAGGCGAAAGCGACCTGAAGTCGGAGAGCGAAACGAACCGGCGAACGGCAGTGAAGCCGGGGACGATTGAGTTCTCGGAGGATCGCAATCCCCTTCCCAAAGGAAACATTTGTTTCCGTCACGCCTGTGCTTTGATAGCCTTAAGTCGTTTCATCACGTCGTTGGTGCCACGGCCGAAATAATCGTGCAGGATGCGGTACTCGGCAAATAACTTGTCGTACATCTTCGCGTGCCCGGCAACGGGGTGGTAAACCACGTCCTTCACCTTGCCCATCTCGCCTGCGGCGGTAAACACGTCGTCGTAACCGCCCGCAGCCTTGCCCGCGGCCACCGCGGCGAAGATGGCACTGCCCAGCGCCGGGCCTTGCGCGGTACCGGCAATTTTAACATCCATGTTGAGGACATCGGCGTAGATCTGCATCATCAAGGGGTTTTTCTGGCTGATGCCGCCGCTGGCGTAGAAGGCTTCCACAGCCACGCCGTGCTCGCGGTAATTTTCGATGATCATGCGGGTGCCGTAGGCGGTTGCCTCGATCAGCGCGCGGTACATATCTTCCGGCTTGGTCTGCAGGGTCATGCCCAGCATCATGCCGGTCAGATCGACATCCACCAGCACGCTGCGGTTGCCGTTCCACCAATCCAACGCCACCAGGCCGTGCTCGCCCACCTTTTGTTTGCCGGCCAGCTCGGTCAGGTACTCGTGCGCGTTCATGCCTTTGGCTTTGGCGGCATCGTTGTAGCTTGCGGGGCAGCAGTTATCCACAAACCAGGCGAAATGATCGCCCACGCAGCTCTGGCCGGCCTCGTGGCCCGCGAAGCCGGGCATAATGCCGTCCTGCACCACGCCGCACATGCCGGGCACCTGTTTTTCCGCTGTATCCATCATCATATGGCAGGTAGAGGTGCCGATGATCGCCAGCATCTTGCCGGTCGTATCGATACCCACGGCCGGTACGCACACGTGCGCGTCCACGTTGCCGATGGATACGGCTGTACCGGGCAGAAGCCCCAGCTTTTTCGACATCGCGTCCGTCAGGCCGCCCGCCTTCTGGCCCAGCGGGGTCACGGGGCAGGAAAGTTTGTCCGCGATTACGTTTTCCAGTCGAGGATCGAGCGCCTTAAAGAAAGCCTTGTCCGGGTAGCCGGTGGCCTTGTTATACATCGCCTTGTAACCGGCGCAGCAGGAGTTGCGCGTCTGCACGCCCGTCAGCTGCCACACAATCCAGTCCGCCGCTTCCACGAAATGATCCATCGCGGCGTATACTTCGGGAGCCTCGTCCAGTATCTGCCAAAGCTTGGGGAAAAGCCACTCGCTGCTGATCTTGCCGCCATAGTTTTGCAGCCACTTTTCGCCGCGCTCCCCCGCGATCTGGTTGAGGCGGTTGGCCTTATCCTGTGCGGCGTGGTGCTTCCACAGTTTCACATAGGCGTGGGGATTTTCCGCAAATTCCGGCAGATCGCACAGCGGTGTGCCGTCGTCCTTCACAGGCAGCACCGTACAGGCGGTGAAATCCGTGCCGATGCCGATGACGTCCGCAGACGCAACCCCGGACTGCCGGAGCACTTCGGGAATGGTGCTGGTCAGCACATCCACGTAATCCTGCGGAAATTGCAGTGCCCAATCCTGCCCGAGCTTCTTGCCGCAGGGCAGCAGGGTATCCATTACCGCGTGGGGATACTCGTATACGGCGGAAGCGATTTCCTTTCCGGTACCCACCTCAATAAGTACTGCGCGGCCACTAAGCGTGCCGTAATCGACGCCGATGGTGTATTTGGTCATGGTGAACATCCTCCTTGTGATTCCTTCGGCCTATGTCCGAAGTTGTACGTACCAATGGTGCGTTCATCATAGCACAAAACACCCCTGCTTGCAAGCCGTCCATCGTGGAAAATCGGCGAGAACCAAGGTGTTTGCTTTCGTATCTCCCCTGCTAACGACAATCGAGCGGCGCTGCCCATAAAAGCCGTTCAGCGCACACTGCCGCGTTCGACCATTTCCCAGGGAAGCACGGTGCTGGTTTCCCTTTTCCCTGCCATCATGTTCATCAGCTTTTCGGCGGCCACGCGGCCAAACTCGTCCTTGGGGTGGGAGAGCGTGGTAAGTTTGGGGTGGCATATGGCGGCGAAGGCGCTGTTATCAAAGCTGACAATGGAGATATCTCCGGGCACGGACAGATGATGTTCGCTCAGTACCTCCATCAGTTCCAGTGCGATCTCATCGTTGTAGCAGACGACCGCGTCCATGCCGTTTTTCAGGCTGGCAATAAAATCCTTCGCGGTCTCGTCCCGCAGGAAACGGCGCTTGTTTTCGGTGGTGAACCAGCATACGTTCTCATCCCGTACGCGCAGCCCGTGTTCCTGCAGTTCCGCGGAAAACCCCTGGTAGCGCAGGTGCCCCTGCATATCGTCGCTTTTAAACAGCCCTCCGATGCGCGTAAACCCGCGATTCGCCAGATAGGCCGCCGCCATGCGCCCACCGTTGCGATCGTCGGTCACCACGTAAACAGCGTTGGGCAACTGGGGATAATACCCGTTGATGAATACGACGGGAATGTTACGCTCCCACAGTTTTTCGTATAATGCGGTGTTGGGATTAGGCATCGCCGTTTTCGTCCCTTCGACAATCAGCCCGTCCAGCGGGCTTTCCAGCACGCGCAATAAAAGCGAACGTTCGTGATCGGTGCGGTTGTAGGTGGCGGAGAGGCTCATAATGCAGCTCTCGGCGGACAAGGCGATTTCCATACCCCTGACGATGCTGGGAAAGATGTAATCCGTAATATAGGTGGTAATCACGCCTACGCTGAGCACACCGCCGTGTTTTCGCGCGCCGTGGTTGACATACGTTCCGCTTCCGCGGCGGCGGATCACCAGGCCGTCGTTCTCCAATAGCGATATTGCCTGCCGAACGGTCTGCCGGCTGACGGCGAATTTTAGCTTCAATTCCGCTTCGGTCGGCAAGGTGTCGCCGTCCCGGTACAGGCTGGTTGCGATGTCGTGCCGCAGGCTCTGAGCGACCAGTTGGTATTTCGGTTCCATCGGCTTCTCTCCCTTGTACGGTTTGCTCTGAACATCTTCATTGTTATCCATCGCTGGTTTTAATTAGCGCTATCATAACATGAAAACATTCTTTTCTCAATCGGTTCCATCAAAAAGGTACGTACAGCCGGAATCGCGCCCCTTGATTCCTGCGCATTTTTCCAGCCGGCTTACGGCCAGCCGGGAACCTGCTAAATCATGTTCACCCGGCGGCGCCGGAAGCGCGCTCAGGCGTGATCGGTGTCCCGCAGATTGCGGAAACCTTCGCCCAGCACCTCATACGCATCCGTGATGAATACGAACGCCCGCTCGTCCTCCAGACGCACAACGCTTTTCAGACGCGATACCTCCTGCGCGCTGACAATGCACAATATGATCGGCCGCTGTTCGCCCCGGAAGCCTCCGTGCGCGTCGATCACGGTCAGGCCGCGGCCCAGCTCGCTCATCAGCCTGCTTTTCACCTCATCCATACGGGACGTGATAATATAGCAGGCTTTCTGCCGGTCGAAACCTTCCACCACCATGTCGATCACACGAGCGCCGACAAAAATGCTGATAAACGCGTAAAGCGCGGATTCCACACGGATGAAGAAACCCGCCGCGAGCACCACGCAGAAATCGATAAAAAACAGAAACGCCCCGACCGAAATGTGCTGAAAGCGCACATGCACCATCCGCGCGACCATATCGCTGCCGCCCGTGGTCGCCCCGCCGCGCAGAATCAACCCCAGTCCCAGACCCATCAGAATGCCGCCGAACAGGGAACCCAGCAGCATATCTTCCGTAACCGCATGCAGGGGCAGCCAGTCGATCAAAAGTGAAAAAAGAACAGTCGCCACCAGCGAGCGGAACGCGAACACGCGCCCCATGGAGCGATAGCCGATCAGAAACAGCGGGACGTTGAGCAGCAGGCTTACCGTGCCGACCGGCGTGCCAAAAAGCGTATACAGGATGGTGGCGATACCCGTAAGCCCGCCCGGCGCGATAGCGTTGGGCACCAAAAACATGGGGTACGCCATCGCTGCCAGCACACATCCCAGCACGATCTGGATATACGCGACCAGCCGCTCATTACGCAATTTGGAGGAAATGGTCTTCATAGCTGCTCCTTTACCAGGTCTATCCTTTTTACCGCCAAAGCGCGCGGACATCCCGCGGCCTGGCCCCATGCGCGAAACCACCCTCGCGGGCGTCCCGGAATGCCTGTATTCGCGCCGATATTCGCTTTATTATAGCA
>JAJFVI010000092.1 GCA_021371895.1 Eubacteriales bacterium
TTTCTCGTTCGCAGGTGCGTGGTACGCCCATAGCCTGCTTGTGGGGCTATTGTGCGGCATTCTGGGTGGTATGGGGGTCAGCGCCCTGCACGCGGTGCTGTCCATCCGGCTGGCGAAGGATCAATCCGTAAGCGGTCTGGCGCTGAACATGCTCATGCTGGGCGTGACCAGCTTTCTGTATAAGCTCATGTCCTCCGGGCAGAGCTACCAGCAGATCGACACCTTCCCCACCTTTAAAATCCCTCTGCTGTCGGGGATTCCGCTGATCGGCGAAGCGTTTTTCAACCGGGATCTGCTGACCTACATCCTTTACCTGCTGCTTTTACTCGTATGGCTGTTCTACCGCAAGACCGATCTGGGGCTTTCCTTCGCGGCTATCGGGGAAAACCCGCGCGCCGCCGCCTCCGCCGGGGTTCCCGTGCACCGCTACCAGTGGATCGCCATGCTGCTTAACGGCGGGCTGGGCGGCGTGGGCGGCGCGTACCTGGTGCTGGTACAGCTGGGTGTGTTTACGGAAAACATGACATCCGGGCGCGGCTATATCGCGCTTGCTACGGTCATCCTGGGGCGGTATTCGCCGTTTGGCATGTTCGGGGCGGCACTGCTGTTTGGCGCGGCGAACGCGTTGCAAATACGGTTGCAGACCATCGGGGTTTCCGTGTCGCCCTACTTGCTTAGCATGCTGCCTTACGCTATTACGCTGGTCGCGATGCTGCTTGCCATCGGCAAAACCAGCAAGCCGGACGCGCTTGGCACACCTTACGTGAAGGGGTCGCGTTAAGCAGGCGCAGGCGCAAGTGCCGCAAGGAGGAGCCGATGAAAACATTCCTGACGGTGGGCGATCTGGCGCGAACCTTCGGGCTGGATGTGCAAACGCTGCACTATTACGATTCCATCGGCCTTTTTCAGCCCGTTTACAGGGATCCGAAAACTAAATATCGCAAGTACCGCTTCGACCAGATCTATCAGCTGGCGTCCATCCGTTACCTGCGCAAGATGGGCTATTCGCTGGAGGACATTCAAAAATATCTGGACTCCCGCAGCCCCGACGATACCCTGCAGCTGCTCAACCAGCGCTCCGAGGAGCTCAAGCGTGAATGGGCGCAATTGATGCGCGTCGACAACGCCATCCGCCGCAAGATAGAGTTTGTGGATCAGCGTCGGGCACAGATCCGGCTGGACACCGTGGAAACGCAATGGTTTCCGGAGCGCCGCTACATTCCCATTGGCAGCGAAGAAATATTGTATCTGGAAGATTCGTTCTACTTTTACCCGACAATCGCGTTTTACGAAGGGGATCTGAAGTATTTCGGCGCGTACCTGTACGCACCACTGGATCGCCCGGACGCGCAGGACGCGGGTGTACACGCTGAAGGCGCGTCGATCATCGCGGCCGGTCATTATCTGGTCGGCTACCACAAGGGACCGTACGAAACCATCAAAAGCAGAATCGCGCAGATGCGCGCCTCGCACCCAGAGCTTAAGTTGGGCACGCGCGTGATCAACTTCAACATTATTGATCAGTTCTTGGAGCGCAACAGCGCCCATTACATCACAGAAATCCAGATTCCCCTCGAAACGGAAGCGTAGGGTCGGGAGAGGTTCAGGGCAGTGAACTTTTTAGTCCATAATATCAAATTGATTCCGAAAATTCCGTTGGATTCAGGATTTGTTGGATATTGTAGCATATAGAGATTCGTCTGTTTATAGACAATATATTCTTTTTATCATCAGCGGCAAGGTGATCAAGTTGATAAAGCAATTCATCGCGGAGATCATAACGGACGTCCAGCAGGCGGAAGAGTTGGCCGCAACGGTTGGGGATACGGAAGGCGTTTATATGGTTCCCGCGTATTCCGGGCTTGGCGCTCCCTATTTTGACAGCAATGCAAGGGCCGCATTTGTTGGAATTCAACGTGGAACGCGAAAAACGCATTTGGTTCATGCGGCGTCGGAATCCATCGCGTATCAGAACGCCGACGTCATCCATGCGATGGAGCGGGATGTAGGCTTTTGCAGCAGTCCGGTATTACAGTTGAAACAGAGGACTTACTCGGAAATTATGGCCGAAATTGAAGCGATAACCGACGAGCAGGCCGTAGGAAATCAGGGAATATGGCAATGTCATGCCCGGTATCGCGGCGGCAAAGCTCGTCAAGCAGGCGAAGCTGTGCATTGCCATCAAGAATTGGATGAAAGAGCATCATTGTGACGCAAGCGCTATACAGTGCTGGGGTTCCGTGGAAGCCAACTATGGATGTGCAATGTGCCTTTGCATGTTTATGATGGGAATGAAGGGATTGCCTACCGCCTGTGAAACAGACGTGATGGGCGCGGTATCCATGCTGGCATTGCTGAAAGCCAGCGGCGTTCCGCCGATGTATCAGGACTGGGACAACAATTACAAGGATGAACCGAATAATGCATTAATGTCCATTGCTCCAATTATCTGGCCTGCGCTTTTGAGAAAAAGCTGGAGATTGCCAACTTGGATATTCTGGCGCCAACGCTGGGAACCGACGTATCCTTTGGGGCGCTTAAGAGACGCGTGAAGCCAGGCGCCATGACATACTTGAAGGTTTCTACCGAAGGGTTGATATGCCAAGCAGCGGAAAGTGCCGCAAAGGACAAAACAACTGTGCCTTTCTCTTTCATAACGCTACGAGGATCCTTCGCGCTGTTTTGCAATCGAGGTGGTGTAAGAAAGTCCCTTATCGTTCCAGCCAGACGGTAGTCGGCGCAAGGCAGAACTGATGACTGCGAATAAGGCATGTCATGTCCGATTTGTCCGGCGAATCCAGCGTAAGATAGAAATACTACGCAAGAAAACAGCGGCGTAACGATCCCGGATGATGTGCCTTACAAAGACTTGCATGGATTCACGCCCTCCTGAAAGGGAGTCTTTGCCATATTGAAAGTGTTGGATAGTTTACGCTTCAATAACCTTGAAACTTGCTGTATATCGAAACTGCTGCGGCTCTTCCTGTCGCAGTTCTTCACAATTCCATAACGTTGCGCCAGCAGATGAGCCTTTCAGGCCTTGTTTCTTTTTTAGTCTTTCAAAATTCGTCCATTCATAGTATGATTTGAATATATCATTCGAACTGCAGCAAAGCGGACGCTGCATAAACGATACCCATAGGAGGCCAAAATGACTTACATCCCAAACCAAAAACGGTACGAAAGCATGAAATACCGCCGCTGTGGCGCCAGCGGCTTGTTGCTGCCCGCGATCTCGCTGGGGCTGTGGCATAATTTCGGCGCCATTACGCCTTTTGACACGCAGCAGAAGTTGTTACGTACGGCTTTTGACCTGGGCATTACACATTTCGATATTGCGAACAACTACGGCCCTCCGTACGGCGAGGCGGAGCGCAACATGGGTATCCATATGCTGCGGGACTGGAAGCCGTACCGTGACGAGTTGGTGATTTCCACAAAAGCCGGTTATGACATGTGGCTAGGCCCTTACGGAGACCATGGCAGCCGCAAGTATCTGATTGCCAGCCTCGACCAAAGCCTCAGGCGGATGAACCTCGATTACGTGGATATTTTCTACCATCATCGGCCGGATCCCGAGACACCGATCGAGGAAACGATGGGGGCGCTGGACAGCATCGTGCGTAGCGGCAAGGCGCTGTATGCCGCCATCTCCAATTACAACGCAGAGCAAACCGCCGTCGCTGTGGCAGCCGCGCACCGACTGGGAACGCCTCTGCTGATACACCAACCCAAATATAACATGATGAACCGCTGGATTGAGCATGGGTTGATCGATGTTCTACGGCGTGAGAAATTAGGCTGTATCGCCTTTATGCCTCTGGCTGAAGGAATGCTGACGAACCGCTATTTGGAAGGAATTCCAGCGGATTCCCGCGCTTCGCATGACCCGCGTTATTTAAAGTCCAGCGACATCACACCGGAAAAGTTAAGTGTGATCCGCCAACTGAATGAGCTCGCATCCGCCCGTGATCAAACCCTTGCACAGATGACTCTTGCCTGGACACTGCGGGATGATGTGGTGACCAGTGTGTTAATCGGAGCGAGCAAACCGGAGCAGCTTACGGAAAACGTTAAGGCGCTTGACAACTTGACCTTTACTGATGACGAACTCAAAAGCATCGACAAGGCCCTTTCGGAGCTTTAATCAGCGATCAAAAATATCACAGCACCACCTCTTCCGAGACGAATGAACCCTATCGGGGCTTGTAATTCACAAATACCATGCCCCCGCCCAACAGCGGCGCGAAATTGAAAATCAACATCCATACCAGAAGCAGCAAGGCCATCGCCCCCAGAATGCGCTGATCCTAAAGCTTTTAAGCTAACTTGCGGTTTACCATGTCCGCAAGCATCTTTCTTATTCCATTTTTATCTTTCCAACGCACGCATATGTGCAGTGAAGTAAAGTAGGATTGCAGGTGAAAAAGTTTGGGAAACGCTACGTAATAAGCACATGGAAAACTATCCTCGGCCAGCCGGCATAAAGGGGAACATCGCAAACGGATGCAACTGCTTTCCCCCAATGCCAGGAACGGTCCGCATTGTAATTAGCCAACCTTTTTCCTTTTTGAAATCAATGCAGCGGTATCCGGATACCAACGGCAAAGAAGGGTGCAAATCTCATTTCGCTTAATTGTCTGGGAACGCAATCGGCCTTCCGATTGCGTTTAAACGTTTGTATGGATGGTCTGGAAAAGTATTAAATGGAGCAGCATGAACTGCTGCAGGCCAACGCATGCCCTCGGTGGTTGGGCGTGCGGTAATCTCGCGGAGTGCAGCCGGCTTGCAGCTTAAAAACGCGATTAAACGTCTGGATGCTGGAAAATCCGCAGCGCTGGGCGATTTCAGTAATGTTGTAATCGGTGTACATCAGCAGGCGCTGGGCGTTGTTGACACGGATGGCGTTTAAGTACTGCACGAAGGAGATACCCGTATTCTTTTTGATATACTTGGAACAATAACATTCCGTAAGCCCGATGTGCTCCGCCAGCATCCGCAGCGTCAGCTGCTGATAGCAGTTCTTCTGCAGGTATTTGAGCGCTTCATCCATATAGCGCGCGTTTTCAAAGTTTACGGGGCTGGTTTCCTTAATCGTCTCGCTATGCTGTAGTATGTGGGCTGTCAGTTCGATGAGGCGGGAAAGATAAAAATACTCCACGTAGCTTTCCTCGCTGTAGTTGAGCATTTCTTTCGCGATGCGGTATACGACCTCGTCCCTGCGTAGAAGGAAGCTCTGGCTGTAGAGATGGTGGTAGGCTTCGCTTTCAGCCTGCTCCATGAAAGAGGGCATCATCCACTCACGCATGCATTTGATTTTCACGATCTGCGTATCACTATTCATCACCCCGTACTGGTGGAGCGTGTTTTCGCAGATGGAAAGCAATTCCCCCTCCTGAATGTGGAACAGACGGTTTTCCACGCGCACCTCCAGCTCTCCCTTGAGGAGGAAGACCATTTCGGTTTCCCGGTGCAGGTGTTTATCCGCAACGCAGTGCTGTGTTACCAGCATGCAGATTGGCTTGCCCTCGAAATAATGATATAGTTCCATTGAATGTTCTTCTTTACTTTTCATCATGGGGTAATACTCCTTTGGGTCGCTTAGCAAAGATAACTTTCTATCTTTAAATTTCTATCGGCACATCCGCGTCTCCTGCCTGGAGACTTACAAGAAGATGGGGAATACTACTCATATTTTGTTCATTTATAAGTTGATAGATAATTTTATGGGGACAAAATAACAATTATTGAGAGTATCGTACTTGTGCCGATTCATTTCGCCAGCATGGCCCGAGAGGCTAAAATTGTTCTTATCTAACATAAAAATATGGGTTAGACTATTGCAAACCGCCCATGTTTTACCGCACAAGGTTCACGATAAGGCAAAATGAATCAAACACGAGACAAAATTTGAGTAGTAATCGCGAGAGCGTCGCTTTATAATAAATTTAGCTTCGGAACGAAAGCCGTACGGAAAATAATAAGGGAGTGGTTCCATGACCCGTCAGGAAGAAAACCAACGCTTGATCAAACTATTTACCCCTTGCCGCGTAACTGACGTACGCGACGGCATGGACTGGATGGGTTACCACCATTACGGCACCATGGAGCACGGCATCCGGCCGCTGTTCCCGGCACACGCCGTAGGCATCGCACGCACCGCGCGCTACCTGCCCTACGAGGGCCCGGCCCCCATCGAACGCGGCGCGGCCTACACGGCTTGGTCGAATATGTATTATGCAGAGATCTGCACCGACCCGTGGCAGAAAGACATCGAACCCGGCGATTTTATCTGCCTGGATATCGCCGGACTGGACGTGGGGCTGCTGGGCTCCAACAACACCTTATCGGCGCTGCGTAAGGGCGCGGTCGGCGCGGTAACCAACGGCGGCGGTATCCGTGATACGGACGAGGTGATTCTGCAAAAGGAATTTCCCGTTTGGAGCAGGCACATCTCCCAGGGGATGGATCAGGCCCGCATCCGCTACATCGACAAGGAATGCCCCGTTGCGATCGGCGGCGTGGCGGTCTACCCCGGAGACGTGATCGTAGCGGATCATGACGGCGTCATCGTTGTGCCCCGCAAGGCCGCCTATGACGTAGCCAAATTCGCATGGCAGGAAATGAACGGAGACAAGCAGGGACGGCAGGATCTTTATAAATCATTGGGCTGGAAGCTGGATGACACCGTTATCCCCTTGAAGGAAGATCTGTAAGCAGCCTGCTGCAAAACGAACCGATTTTCCAATTCCGGTCCGACGCCTCCCGGTTGGGGAGAATGCCCCGGCGGCCAATTACAACGCGCAACCCGGACGCAGGCACCGCTGCGCCCACGTCCATCGGCAAAGAGGCGTTCCCAACCGTGCAGCGCGGAGAACAGGGATTGAAATAGAGAGAAAAAACAAGGAGGAAGAGCCATGAAGAAACTGTTATCCATTCTGCTGACCGTTACCCTTCTGATTTCCGCCGGCGCGACGATCGCCATGGCGGAAGCAACGGCGCAAGACCCCGTGACCATCCGCATCTCCTGGTGGGGAGATACGGCCCGCCATGAGAAGTACAACGCGATCTGCGACGCTTTCCAGCAAAAGTACCCTTGGATCACGGTAGAACGCGAAACGAACACCTGGGCGGATTACTGGGATAAACTCGCCACCCTCACCGCCGGCGGCAACGCCCCGGACGTGATGGGCATGCATCCTCAGTTCGTTTCCGACTATGCCGGGCGCGGAACGCTGGCAGACCTGCAACCCTTCGTCGACAGCGGTGTGATCGACGTTAGCAAAATCGACCAGTCGGTGCTGGACGGCGGCACCATCAACGGCAAGCTAAGCATGATCGCGATGGGGCTCACGGTGCAGACCATCATCGTCAATAAGGATCTGTGCGATCAAGTCGGCGTCACCATTCCCGCCATGGGCGACAGCTGGACCTGGCAGCAATTCGCCGACCTGTGCGTGGAATTCCGGCAGAAAGCGCTGGAGAAGGGCATAGACAGCTACTTCTCCAACGAGGCGACCGGATACACCACCTTCCAGTACCTGGCCCGCTCCAACGGCGGTGACCTGTACACCAAAGAGGGCGCCCTGGGCTTCACCCAGGCCGATCTGGTGCAATGGCTGAACTACTGGAAGACCCTGCGCGCTCAGGACGCGATCCCCGATGCGGCAACCACGTCTGAAAGCATCTCGCTTACGATGGAACAAAGCCCGTTTGTCACCGGTCTGGTGGCGTGCGCTTTCATTCCCGTAAACCAGTACTGGCAGTACGTCAAGCAACTTCCGGATAATCAGATCGTGTGCGAATTCATGCCCACGACGGACGACGGCGCCAGCGGCGCTTTCCTGGAAGGGGCGCACTGGGCGATGAGCGCCAACCTCGACGAGGCCCATCAGAACGCGGCGGCCCTTCTGCTCAACTTCCTGGCCAACGACGAGGGCGCGTGGCAGGTTATGCTTTTGGATCAGGGCGTGCCTGCCAACAGCGATATGGCCGCCTACATCGAGCCCCTGCTGACGGATGCCAACAAAGTCGCCATCAAGTTCGTTCAGATGGTCACCCCGACGATCGACCGCGCCTATGTTTACGCTCCGAAGGGCGCCACCTCCATCAGCACCCTCTATACCGACGCGCGTGAATCCTCCGCGTTCGAAACGGCAACGCCCGAGGAAGCTGCCGCAACCTTCTTTGAGCAGGCCAACGCTGTGTTTGCAGAAAACAAGTAACACCGCGGCAGGCGGGCGGCTTCGCGGCCGCCCGCCCCATTCTCGGATTCCTCCACAGAAAGGCGGTTAGGAAATGAACGGGAAAAGAAGGGAAGCCTGCGCGGGGTATCTGTTCATGACCCCGTGGCTGCTTGGGCTCTTCGGCTTCACTTTGATTCCGATGCTCATTTCCCTGTATTATTCCTTTACGGATTTCGATCTGCTTACTCCCGAAACCTGGATCGGTATCAGTAACTACGTCAAGATGTTCGCGGATAAAAAGTTTGTGGGCAGCTTGGGCGTAACGTTCAAGTTCGTGTTTATCGGCGTCCCGCTGCAGCTGGCGTTCGCATTGCTGTTGGCGGTGCTGTTTAAAAAAGAGCGGCGCGGCATCCGGCTGTACCGCGCGGCGTATTATCTGCCTTCCCTGTTCGGCTCCAGCATCGCGGTAGCCATACTCTGGCGGCGCATCTTCAACAAAACGGGGCTGGTGAATCAGGTGCTGGCGCTGCTGGGTATCCAGGGCCAGAACTGGATCGCCTCGCCGGGCACGGCGCTGAATACCCTGATCGTGTTGCAGGTTTGGCAATTCGGCGCATCAATGGTCATTTTTTTAGCCTCGCTCAAACAAATTCCCACGGATTATTACGAAGCGGCCACACTCGACGGCGCGGGGAAATTGCGGCAGTTCTTCTCCATTACGCTACCTTTACTGACGCCGATGGTGTTTTTCAATATCGTGATGCAGTTCATCAACGCCTTCCAGTCCTTCACCCCCGCCTACATCGTCAGCAGCGGAACGGGCGGCCCCCTGAACTCCACCATGTTTTACTCGCTTTACCTGTACATCAAAGGGTTCGGCGAATTTCAGATGGGGTACGCGTCCGCCATGGCGTGGGTGCTGCTGCTGATTATCGCGGCTTTCACCGGGCTGATCTTCGGCACGTCCAAAAATTGGGTCCATTATGACTAAAGGAGGGATAGCGTTGCAGAAAACAGCCAGCATCACCATCAGGCGCAAATTTCGCGTAGGCAATCTGGTTTTCCACGTCCTCGTCATCGCGTTCGCTCTTTTTATGATCTATCCCCTCCTGTGGATGCTCACAAGCTCCTTCAAGCCGGGAACGGAGATCTTTAAATCGGCTTCCTTTCTGCCCGAAACCTGGACGCTGGAAAGCTATACTTACGGCTGGGAGGGCATTTCAGGGTATTCGTTCGGGGTCTTTTTGGGAAATTCGCTGTTCGTGGTCGCGCTGGTCATGGTGGGTAACGTGTTCACCTGCTCGCTTACGGCGTTTGCCTTTGCGAAAATCCGCTTTCCCTTGAGCAGCTTCTGGTTTGCAATCATGCTGGGCACGCTGATGCTGCCCTTCCACGCTCGGCTCATCCCCCAGTACATCATCTATAACGATCTGGGCTGGGTGAACACCTACATTCCGCTGGTGCTGCCCAAGTTTTTCGCTACGGAAGGGTTTTTCGTGTTCATGATGACACAGTACATGCGTGGCCTGCCCCGGGAGATGGACGAGGCGTCCCGCATAGACGGATGCGGCTTCTTCATGCACTACTGGCGCATCATCCTCCCGCTGACAGTGCCTTCGATCATCACGACGTGCATCTTTTCTTTCATCTGGACATGGAACGATTTTTTCAGCCAGATGATCTATCTGAGTAAAATTGAGACTTACACGGTCGCCCTCGCGTTGCGCCAGTATGTGGACGCCATGGGCAACAGCTATTGGGGTGCGTTGTTCGCCATGTCCATTGTGTCGCTGATGCCGTTGTTGTTTATCTTCATCGGGTTTCAGAGGTTTCTGATGGACGGCGTGACGATGGGGAGCATAAAAGGCTAAAGAAACGAGGAGGTTTCGGCGATGCGTTCGTACGAAGCGGGGGAAGCTGGGAGATCGATTTTAATCTATCTTGAAAAAGGCGAAGCGATACTGGAGAGTATCGAAAAGGCGATAGAGAAATACGGCATCAGGGACGGTATGATTGTCAGCGGCATCGGCTCTGCAAACAAGGTTTGCTATCACCGTATCGGCAACACCGAAGATATGCCGACCAACGAGTATATCACCGTGGAAGGCCCCATTGAAGTGACGGCGCTGCAAGGGTTGATCATCGACGGGCAGGCCCATCTGCACATCACCTGCTGCAGCCGCGATCAGACCTTCGGCGGGCACCTGGAGCACGGGACTGTGGTGCAGTACCTTGCCGAGATCGCCATTCAGGAGTATCCGAACGCCGAGTTGACGCGCCGGCTGGGCGAGTTCGGCATCAGCTACATCGACAGGAAGTAAGGCTGTGCTTATTGGCGTTACGGCGACGCCGAGCGAATTGCCGGTCGTCGCCAGAACCGGTTTCGATTATGTGGAACTGTCCGGCAAAGCGGTCGCCGCCATGCCGGAGGACGCTTTTCTCGCGTTACGGGAGGCACTGGGACAAGCGGGCCTTCCGTGCCTGGGCTTCAATGCCTGCTTCCCGGCGGAAGTGACGATCGCTGGGCCGGGCTTTGATCCGGAGAAAGCACGCCGCTATGCCGAAATACTGGCCGGGCGGGCGCTGGCGTTGGGGGTGCGGATGGTCGGCGTGGGTTCGCCCTTTTCGCGTCGGATTCCCGACGGATACCCGGAGGGTCGGGCGATGCGGGAAGCGGCGGACTTTCTGCGTATTCTACGCGATGTGATGGCTCCCGCCGGCGTCACGGTATGCGTGGAGGCGCTGGCCGACTGTTACTGCAATTTTATCAACACCCTGCCGGAAGCGGCGGTGCTGGCAATGCTTGCGGACTGCAAGGTTGTGTTGGACTACTACAACATGGAACTGATGGGAGAGGCCAACCGGGATCTGCGGCCGTACCTGCCCCTGATTGCTCACGTGCATATCTCCGACGACGACGGATCACCCCAACTGCGAAGCCCGCTCAAGCCTGAGAAGGCGGCGATCCATCGTCGGCGTATCCGGTGGCTGAAGGAAGCAGGCTACGATCAAATAATCACCCTGGAAACGGACATACCTTTCAGCGAGGTCCGCGCGGCCGAATCGCTCAGGTTGCTCCGCGATGCATAAAGAACGGGAGGTTTTCATCATGCCGAAAAAGCAAAGGAAAATCGTCATCAGCGCGGCCATTACGGGCGGCGTACACACGCCTTCCATGTCGCCTTACCTTCCCAAAACGGCGGAGGAGATTATCCAGAACGCGGTGGATGCTCACAAGGCAGGCGCGGCAATCGTGCATATCCACGCCCGGTTGGAAAACGGCAAGCCTACCGCCGATTACGACACGTTTGAGAAAATATTGAGCAGCATTAAAAAGCGCTGCAACGTCGTCGTCGGCATCACAACCGGCGGCGCGCAGGGCATGACGGTGGAGGAGCGCTTCGCCGTGATTCCCCGTTTCAGTCCGGAAATCGCTTCGGCCAACGGCGGCAGCATCAACTTTTGCTTCTCCCGCCTCGCGGATGACGCGGAGTTCCAGTACGACTGGGAGCGCCCATTTATTGAACGCACGTACGACAACGTGTTTAAAAACACGTTCAAGGACATCGAGTACTGCATCAACATGATGAACAGCTGCGACACCCTCCCCGAGTATGAGCTGTTCGATTACGGCCAGATCGCCAACCTAGATTATTTCATAAAGAAAGGCATCGTGCGCAAGCCGGTTTACCTGCAGTTCGTGCCCGGCATCATGGGCGGCATGCCCATCAGCAACGAGGGGCTGATGTTCATCATCGATCAGGCGAAAAAGACATTAGGCGACGATATACAGTACTGCTGCGTGGCTCCCGGGCGGCGCATGTTCCGGCTGGCGACGCTGATGGCCTTAAACGGCGGCAACGTTCGCGTGGGGCTGGAGGACGGGCTGTACCTGAAACCCAACGGAGAACTGGCGCAAAACAACGCCGCGCAGGTGAGCAAGATTAAGGGCATTCTGGAGTCGCTTGATTACGAGATCGCCACGCCGGACGAAGCCCGCGAACAGCTGCACCTGAAAGGCATCGACAAGGTCAATTACTGATTTAGCGGAGGAAAACCGATGTTTGACAACGTATTTATCGTTTCCGCGACGCGCACGGCCATTGGCAATTTCGGCGGTTCTTTAAAGGACGTGAGCGCAATCGATCTCGGCGTGATCGTCGCCAAAGAGGCGATGCACCGCGCGGGAATCAACAGCGACGCGATTGACGAGGTGATTTTCGGCAACGTCGGCCAGTACGGGCTCAACGCCTTTCTGGCCCGGCTGGTAAGCCTGAACGCCGGCATTCCCTGCGCCGCCTCGGCGCAGACCGTCAACCGCATGTGCGCCTCGGGACTGCAGGCCGTGGTGACCGGGGCGCTGCTGCTGGAACATGGCGATGCGGACACGGTGCTGGTGGGCGGTAGCGAAAACATGTCGCAGTACCCCTATTACCTGCCGTACGCGCGCTGGGGCATGCGCATGGGCGTTCAGGGCGACAGCCTGCTGGACGCGCTGACCGTGGCGCTGTGCGAACCGACGACGGGCGTAGACCAGCATGTGGCGATTACTGCGGAGAACATCGCGCGCCGTTATGGCCTGACCCGCGAGCAGCTTGACGCCTACGCGCTGGACACGCAGGGTCGCGCGCTGCGGGCTATTGCCGAGGGCAAGTTCACGGAGGAGATCACACCCATCGAGGTCAGGGCGGGTAAACAGACCGTTGTGTTCGACACCGACGAGCATCCCCGCGAAACGACGATGGAACAGCTCGCCCGCCTGAAGCCCATTCTGGGGTCGGATACGCTGATCACCGCCGGCAACGCCTCGGGCATCGACGACGCGGCCGCCGCGATGGTGCTGATGACGGGCGAGGCCATGCGAAAATACGGCTGCAAACCCCTTGCGCGTCTCGTCGATTTTGCCTGCGCCGGGCTGGACCCCATGGTGATGGGCCTCGGGCCGGTGGAGGCGACGCGCAAACTGTTTGGGAAAACAGGGCTGAGCAAGGATGACTTGGATGTTACGGAGCTCAACGAGGCGTTCGCCGCACAGGCCATGGCGTGCATCCACGAGTTGGAACTGGATCCCGCCCTCGTAAACCCCAATGGCAGCGGCATTGCGCTGGGGCATCCGCTGGGAGCGACAGGTGCGATTATCACCGTGAAGCTGCTTTACGAAATGAAGCAGCGCAACGTACGCTATGGTCTGGCCACACTGTGCATCGGCGGCGGACAGGGCATGAGCGCCGTGTTCGAACGAATGGGGGCCTGACCGTGGAAACGTTGGACCGAAACGTGCTGGGTACTTTTCCACAGTACGTGCTCGCGGACGTCCACCGCGACTGGCGAAAGGCGCTCGAGAGTGTGCCGCAGAAGGTTGTGGTGCTGGACGACGACCCCACCGGCGTGCAGACCGTACACGACGTGTACGTTTACACCGGCTGGAGCGTTACGGAACTGACGCAGGCCTTCCTAGCG
>JAJFVI010000108.1 GCA_021371895.1 Eubacteriales bacterium
GAATACAGGATAGTCGTCCGGTCATACCGCGTTCGTCCGCACTCCCAGACGACTTTCTTGTACTTCAAAGGCAGCCCCTCACGCTACACCCGCCATGTAAGAAGGCGACGCGAAGGTTTCCAAAGGGCGAGCGCAAAGCCCTTTGGTACAACCCGCAGGCGCATCTCTTTTTGATGAGAAGCACTCAAAAGAATAGCGTGGCCCTACGCCAAACAAACATATCCATTTAGATATGCAAAAGCCTGCTTTCCAACGAAAGCAGGCTTTTATCTGCCGCCTAGAAGCGGCTAGCTTCCTTGATCTTCGCAGCCTTGCCCTGCAGGTCGCGGAGATAGTACAGCTTTGCTCTGCGCACTTTGCCTTTGCGAACAACTTCGATACGATCCACACGACGCGAATGGAGCGGGAACGTACGCTCGACGCCGATGCCGTAACTGACGCGGCGGACGGTAAACGTTTCACGAACGCTGCCGTTGCGCCTGGCGATCACGGTGCCTTCAAAAGCCTGAAGACGCTCACGGTCACCTTCGACGACCTTCACCCATACGCGTAAGGTATCGCCGATGCTGAACTCGGGCAGATCGGAACGAAGCTGAGCTTTTTCAATGGAACGAATGATTTCACTCATTTCAATGGTCTCCTTCCCTCATAGACGTTCGTGCCCGCAAGCCTTACGCTTGAGCAGAGGACCGTCCGTTTGTCACAGCGAAAAGTATACCATGACATGCGCATGGAATGCAAGTATATTTTTCGCTTTTACTGCGGAAAGCGGCAGGAAGTGCAGTAAGGCGCGCAGTTTTGGGGGAACCACGGGAGCTGCGGCACGCGCCGTAACCAACTTGCAGCATACTGGCGGATGATGTATACTGGTATCGCAAAGAGGAGGAATGAACATGGTTGTACGAAAGCGCGGTTTTAGGGTATTTGCGTTGCTTTGCGCGCTGTGCGCATCGCTCCTTTTTCTATATTCAAATGTGCCGAGCGCGATTACTGAAGAAACCGTTACGAGCGTGATCACCGTGACCGAGGTAACGACCTCGATGGGAGAAAACACGGTAAGCTATCCCCAACTGGAAGGTATGCCGGATGTGCAGATGCAGCAGGTGATCAACGACGCGATCGTGGAAAAAGCGAAAATTGCGCAGCGTATCGTGACGTTGAGTACGCTGCAAAGCGGAGGTACGGGCCTGACGGTTGGATATGAAGCCTATCTGGGTAGTACCATTTTTTCCACCGTTATCAGCGCCCAGGGCATTCTGGAAAACGGCCGTGCGGGGCAAAGCTATACGGCGCTTGCCTTCGACCTGGCCACTGGTCGAGCGTTGACGCTTAGCGATCTGTTTATCGACGTTGAAGCGGCGGTTGCTTACATGGAGACAGTACTTACGGATACTTATCTGGACGAGCTTTCCAGCTATCTGGAAAACGCGGAACTGACACCGTTACCGCAAGACAGCTTTATGCTGGACGCGGATGGAATTACTTTTTATTATCCCGCCAAACAATTTTCACTGCTCAGCGGCTATTGCGGCGCGGCGCAGTTTAACTACGACGAACTAAGCGACTACCTGCTTACGGATGCGGACGCGTTGCCCGCGCGGCTGGGCGTGCTGCCCGTGACGCTTTCCGACGCAGAGATACGCACAAAGATCGAGCAAACCGTGACGGCGGGGGAACTGCCGCACGTGAAGGCGAAGCTGGGCGACAGCATGACCGGCCTTGTGCAGCAATACCGTCTTCTGCGCCAGCCCGACCAATATCCCGGCGGCCGGTATTTTCAGATGGAGGCGCCTGCTTTCCGGCAGGTCCTGGTATTGACCGACGCGCTGACCTCCGGCTGGGAAAACTCTGTGGTGAACGGGCTGATGAGCTTCCGAGAGGATTTATACGGGATACGGACAGGCGTTACCCAGCGCGATCGCTGGCTGCAGGTGCTGGGTGACCCGGAAAGCACCGTGGCATTCGGCGAGGATCTGGCTTACGATTACGGCCTCCCCATCGGTACGGCGGACTATTATACCATCGGCAATCGCCAGTTGCTGCTGTACGCGGACGAAAACGACGTACTATACGCGGTTCGGCTGACGGAATAGCGTTATGATCACAAGTTCGGAGGAACTATGCAAAAAGGAAGACGGAGCAGGGCGAAGACCTATGATTCGGATTCCCTGATGGTCCGAAGTGTTTTAGGCATTTTACTGATCGCTAACGGCCTGATTTCGCTGCTTTCGATTGTCGGGGGCTTTGAGAGCGCCGTGTTCGACATCGTTAAGTCGGCTACGCAGGGGCTGGGAGGCAGCCTTTGCCTGGGCATCCCGGTGTTTTTGATTTGGGGTGGCGCACTGGTTACTTTATCGGCGCGGCGCAGAGCGCCGGTACGCGCCATCCTACTGGTTGGCCTACTGTACCTGTGTGTTCTTGGCATGTTCAATCTGCTCAGCAAGGTAATCAACGTTTCGTCCTTTATGGAGTACATGGTCGCCTATAATAAAAGCCTCACCCCGCCGACCGCCAACGCGGAGGGATATTGGGAGGTTATCACCGCCAGCTACCGTGTGTGCAGCGGCAGCGGCGTTTTCGGCGGCGCGCTGGGCATGGTTACTGCTTGGCCGCTGTGGACGTTCCTGGGCACGGCGGGCGGCGTGGTGATCCTGTCGATCATCAGCCTGGTTTGCGTGCTGTTCTTTTCAAAATTCGACATCGTGGGCATTATCCGCCATTACCGGGAGTCGTCCGAGCAGCGGCTGGAGGCTCGCGAGCTGAAGCGGCAGCGTAAGGCGTACGAGAAGCAGTTGAATCAACAGCCGCTGCCAACAGAGCCGGAAGCGGACAGCTTGCAGCGCCCGGCCTACAAGCGGCAACGGGATAAAACGATGGCGCAGGCCATGCCGGAGGCGCAGGCGGCCATGCCGCAGGGGTACCCGGCGGCTTACGGCGGCGGAATGCCTATGTGGGCGCAGAACATGCCCATGGGCGCTGCGACGGCACCGGGGCAGCAGACGATGTTCGTTCCCCCGGCGCAGGCGCCTCGCCAGTCCGCGCCCGAACTGTACGATGAGATGATTGTCCCGGAAATGCCTGGGCCGGAGAACCCCGATCTGACGCGCTGGAAGCCCAAGGCTCGCGGAACGCGGCCAGCCACCCGCGACACTGGTGCGGCCGTTTTGAAGGAAACCAGCGCAACGGTCACACCCAAGGACCGTGACGCGAAACGGGTGCTGGAACAGATGGAAGCCAACCGCCAACGCAAAGCGGAAATCGAACAACGGTTGGGGCAGATGTCGGGGCAGGCAGCTGCGGTAAAAGACGATGCCCCGGCCATGGATAACCCGGTGCTCGCCGGTGTGGCGCGACAGACGAAAATATCGAAACAACAGATGGATTATGCTAACCAGACAGCTGCTTATCAGCCTCCGGACCCTTTTGCCGCGTATAAAAAACCCGCGGAATCCGCCGATGCGCAGCAAACGCAAAACAATCTCGCACCGCAGCGCCCGGCTCCACAGCCGTATGCGCCTCCGAAATCCGCGCCGGCGCTGCCGGGCGCGAAAAAAGTGCCGCCCTATCCCTACCCGATGATCGAGTTGCTTAACTTGCAGACCCAAACCATACCCGACACGCGGGAGCAAGACCATGCGGACGCCAGGCTGTTGGAAAAGACGCTGGAAAGCTTTGATATTCCGGCGCGTGTGCAGCATGTGACGCATGGGCCTGCGGTAACGCGTTTTGAGCTTGGGTTGATCTCCAGCGGCATCAATGTACGACGCATCATGGGCATCGCAGATAATATCGCGCTGGATATGGCAGCCAACGGCGGCGTGCGTATCGAAGTTCCTATCCCGGGCACCAACCTGTTCGGTGTGGAAATACCCAACAAAGAGATTATCAGTGTATCGCTGGCGGAAGTACTGACCAGCCCGGAAATGAGCAACGCGCGTTCGCCGCTCTCCGTGGCGCTGGGCAAGGATATTGCGGGGCGACCGATCATCTGTGATCTGGCGAAAATGCCGCATTTGCTGATTGCCGGGCAAACGGGCAGCGGCAAGTCCGTTTGTATCAACTCCATTATTAACAGCCTGCTTTTCCGCGCCTCGCCCGATGAGGTGCGCATGATTATGATCGATCCCAAGGTGGTGGAATTGCAAGGCTATAACCGTGTGCCGCATCTGCTGATCCCCGTGGTCAGCGATCCGCATAAGGCTGCCGGAGCGCTGGCTTGGGCCGTGCAGGAGATGCTGGATCGCTACCACAAAATGCAAAGTAAGGGCGTGCGCGAAATTACTACCTACAACGCCAAAGTGAAGGGTGACGAGCCTAAACTCCCGCGCATTGTCATTATCATTGACGAGCTTTCCGACCTGATGCTGGCCTGTAAAAAGGAAGTGGAGGAAAGCATCATCCGCCTGGCGCAGCTGGCGCGCGCGGCGGGGATTCACGTGGTGGTAGCTACGCAGCGCCCGACAGTCAACGTGATCACCGGTCTCATCAAGGCGAATGTTCCTTCGCGCATCGCATTCGCGGTCGCGTCCAGCGTGGACAGCCGCACTATACTGGATATGAACGGTGCGGAAAAGCTGCTTGGCCGCGGCGATATGTTCTATCATCCCACGGGGGCCAAAGCGCCGCTGCGTGTGCAGGGTTGTTTCGTAAGCGATGCGGAGATCGCGAATATTGTGGATTACATCGGCAATAATTCGGAGCCGGATTACGACCAGAGCATCAGCGAAGTGATGGAAAGCCCCGGTGCGGACGAGACAGACGGCGCGGCAGACGATGCGGACGCTTCCGAACAGGATGATCGCCTGCAGGAAGCGGTGGAAATGGTGATCTCCGACGGGCAGGCAAGCATCAGCATGCTGCAGCGCCGTATGAAAATCGGCTATGCCCGCGCCGGCAGGCTGATAGACGATATGGCTGCACGCGGAATCGTAAGTAAAAGTGCGGGCAGCAAGCCCCGCGAGATACTGATCACCTACGAGCAATACCTGCGCCAAAGGGATACCTTACTGCGCTAGGCGAGGGAGTTTCGCGCCGCAGTCGCGACGAAAGGGCTGCGAAGCCCTTTAGAATCCCAAAGGATTTCGAGATCAAGGTGATATTTCTCTTTAGAATCTCAGAGGATGCGCCTGCTAGTATAAACGCAAAGCACCGTATCTGCGGATACGGGCAGGGGCTTCCCGCTCGCCCCTGCACCCTTCGGGCTTGCGTTTGTTATGGGAGCGCAATACTCCCTTATAGAATACAGGATAGTCGTCCGATCATACCGCGTTCGTCCGCGCTCCTTCGGGAGCACGTACGCGCAGTCTGCCCGACCGACAAGCCTGCCTTCCTGTCAGGGAGTATTGCGCCCCATAATATACAATCTGCAAGCGAAAGAATAAACGCCTGTCAGAACAGATCTGTTTAATGAACGGGATCTAACCACGAAACGAATATTATCCCATTGTCAGGGAGCATTGCGCTCCTTAAGCTACAATCTGCAAGCGAAAGAAAAAGAGCTTGTAAGAACAGATTTGTTTAAATGAACAGGCTACGAACCACGAAACGAAAAGCACACAACGTGGATAGCAATTTTCTCCTGTCGCCTTGGAAAAAGCAGGCGGGAAGCGCGAGGGGTCGCCGGCAGGAGGACAGGCTTGTCGGCTGGGCATACTGTGCGTACGGGCTGAAAGCCCGGACTGGCACAGTAATGACCGGACGACTATCCTGTACTTCAAAGGCGACCCATTGCGCTATACCCGCCGTGTAAGAAGTCGACCTCGAAGGGCGCAGGGGCGAGCGAAAAGCCCCTGCTGTGCCTCGCAAGGCGCATGCTATTCTCTGCGCGCTATACCCGCCGTGATAGAAGGCGACCCCGAAGGATGCAGGGGCGAGCGGAAAGCCCTTTGCTGCAACCCGCAGGGTGCAAACTTCCTCGCATCCGTAGGTGTGCAACACCAGCGTTCATCAGGCGCATCCCCAACCCGCGCCCGCGGAAATGGAAGCCCATTCACCCATAGGTGCGTAACCTGCCGGAATACTCAAGGGCAACTGCCTTTGGGTCGCGCCATAGGCGTGAAACCCCTTCTCTGCTTGACAATGCCAAGAAACCGCGTGTATAATCCACAATAACCGTTGCAGTGAGGTGAACGTAATGCTGACGAGGATTCCCAAGGGTACCAAGGACGTGTTACCCCCGGAAAGCGCCCGCTACCAGGCGCTGGAAGAATTGATGCGCAAAAAGGCCCGGCTGGCGGGGTATCAGGAGATACGCACGCCGGTTTTTGAACATACGGAGCTTTTTGTGCGCTCGGTAGGCGCGTCCAGCGACGTGGTTCGCAAGGAAATGTATACTTTTAAGGACAAAGGGGATCGTTCCGTTACGCTGAAACCCGAGTCCACCGCGGGCGTTGTACGCGCCTTTATCGAGTCGGGGCTGTACGCGCAGGCGCTGCCAGTGAAACTGTATTACCTGTATTCGCCCCACTTCCGCTACGAATCGCCCCAGGCAGGGCGGCTGCGGGAACATCACCAGTTTGGCATGGAGTGCTTCGGGGCAAAGGAAGCCTCCGCGGACGCGGAGCTGATTCTGCTGGCGATGGATGTGCTGACCACCATTGGCCTGAAGGGCGTGGCGCTGCGTATCAATTCCATCGGCTGTCCCAACTGCAGGCCGGCGTACCAGCAACAGTTGCGTGCGTACCTGCAAGCCAGGACGGACAAACTCTGTAAGGATTGTGTGGAACGCATGGAAACCAACCCCTTGCGCGTGCTGGATTGCAAAAACCCCGCCTGTCAGACCGAGCTTACGGACGCGCCCCGGATGCTGGATTCCCTGTGCAACGAATGCAAAACGCATTTTGAGGATCTCAAACGCTACCTTATGGTCGCCGACGTTCCTTTTATGGTGGATACCGGCATCGTGCGCGGACTGGACTATTACACCAAGACCGTTTTTGAGCTAACGGCCGAAACGCCGAATGGCACGCTGACCGCCTGCGGCGGCGGAAGGTACGATAAATTGGTGGAGGAAATCGGCGGGCCGGATATCCCCGCGGTAGGTTTCGGCATGGGCATGGAACGTGTAATGATGCTTCTGGAGCAGCTCCCACTGCAAGACCGGAAGCTATACCCGCGCAGTAGCACGCCGGATGTGTTCGTGGCCAGCCTGGACAGAGGAACTTCGGTGGACGCATTCGAGCTGGTACTGGCATTCCGTAAGGCTGGAATGAAAGCGGACATGGATCATGCGGGCCGCAGCCTGAAAGCGCAGTTCAAGTATGCCGACAAGCTTGGCGCCGCTTATGTGGCAGTGTTGGGGGAAGACGAACTGCGGCAGGGAACCATTACACTTCGCAATATGGCAACACGGGAAGAAACACAGGTGCCTATCCCGGCCGCGCCGGAAACGCTTAAAAGGATGATCGACAGGGAAGGCGAGGGGGCATAAGGCATGGGAATGCGTAAACGCACGCATATGTGCGGGTCGGTGCTGACCGGAGATGTCGGTAAACAGGTGGTTCTGAAAGGCTGGGTACAGCGGGCCCGTAATCTGGGTGGCCTGATTTTCGTATGGCTGCGCGATCACACCGGCATCGTGCAGGCGGTTTTCGATTCGACTGTACTGGATCCGGCAACGTTCGCGCTGGCCGAGAGCCTGCGCGGAGAGTTTGTGATTGAGGTAACCGGCACCGTGCGCAGCCGCGCCGCCGACGCCGTAAACGAAAAAATGGCGACCGGTGCGGTGGAGGTGGCCGTGGATGGCTTGACGGTGCTGAATGTCAGCAAGACGCCGCCCATCTATATTGATGACGATACCAACGAACAGGAATCCCTGCGCCTCAAATACCGTTACCTGGATTTGCGCCGGCCGGGTCTGCAAAGTATGCTCCGCTTCCGCCACCGGGTGATTAAAACCCTTCGGGAATACATCGACACGCTGGATTTTGTGGAAGTGGAAACGCCTATCCTCACTAAATCCACGCCCGAAGGCGCCAGGGACTATCTGGTGCCATACCGCCTGAAACCCGGTCTGTTTTATGCACTGCCGCAAAGCCCGCAGATTTACAAGCAGCTTTTAATGCTGTCGGGGCTGGATCGGTATTACCAGATCGCGCGCTGTTTCCGGGACGAGGACGGCCGCGCCGACCGCCAGCCGGAGTTCACACAGTTCGATCTGGAAATGAGCTTCGTGGAGCCGGAAGATATCCAAACCGTGGTGGAAGGGGCGTTCCAGCGCGTGTTTCAGGATGTGATGAACATTCCAGTATCTCTGCCGCTCAAGCGTATCACCTGGCGCGACGCCATGGCGCGCTACGGCAGCGATAAGCCGGACACCCGTTTTGGCATGGAAATCTCCGATGTGAGCGAAACCGTGCGCGGCTGCGGCTTTAATGTGTTTGAAACCGCGCTGGAAAACGGACAAACGGTGTGCGCCGTCTGCGCCAAGGGCGCGGGCAAGCTAAGCCGCAGGGAGTTGGACGCGCTGGGTGAGTTTGTGAAAACCTATCACGTCAAAGGGCTGGCTTGGGCTGTTCCCAATGAGGATGGCACCGTGCGCTCCACTTTCGCCAAAGCCATGCAGGGCGATAGTATGTCGCGCCTGCTGGCACGTATGGATTGTCAGTCCGGGGATGCGCTTTTCGTGATTGCCGATCGCAGGCTGGTCGCGCTGACCGCAATGGGGCAACTGCGCCTGCGGCTGGGTCGGGATCTGGGGCTGATTGACACCTCCCGTTACGATCTGCTCTGGGTGACGGAATTTCCGCTGCTTTCCTTTAACGAAGAGGAAAACCGGTTTGCGGCCGAGCATCACCCCTTCACCGCCGTGATGGACGAGGACGTGCCCCTGATGGAGACCGATCCCGGCGCGGTGCGTGCGAAATCCTACGATCTGGTGCTCAACGGTGTTGAAATGGGCAGCGGCTCCATCCGTATCCATCAAAGCGATCTGCAATCCAAGATGTTCTCTTTGATCGGGCTTACGTTGGAGGAGGCGCAGGAGAAATTCGGCTTCCTGCTGGAGGCCTTCCAGTACGGCACACCGCCACACGGCGGCTTCGCCTTTGGTATCGACCGGCTGGTGATGGTGCTAAGCGGTGCGGATAGCCTGCGCGATGTGCTTGCGTTCCCCAAAATCCAGAACGGCGTCTGCCTGATGATGGATACCCCCGCCAACGTGCAACAGCAGCAACTGGATACGTTAAAGATTACGGTGGACAAATAACCTTCGTTTTCGGCGGCGCGGGTGACAATTTACGCCCGCGTCGTTGTCAAGTGCGGGAAAATCTGTTATACTAGTCTGTGGAAACCATGAACCATAGGAGGTGTGTAGCGTGGCCGCAAAGAAAGACAACCTGCCTTTGAGCTTGCGCAGGGATGATGATTCCACCGGAACCATCACCTATGCCAACGAGGTCATCGCGATTATTGCGGGCGTAGCCGCCAACGAAGTGGAAGGAATCGCGGGAATGTGCGCCAGCGGTGGCTTTTCCGAGGTTTTTGGCCGTAACCGCAACATCACCAAAGGCGTGAAGGTCGAAATTGGATCCGAAGAGGCATCCGTAGACCTGTACGTAGTCGTGGAATACGGCACCCCCATCCAGACGGCCGCGCTCAACGTGCAGGAGAGCGTGCGAAAAGCCATCGAAACCATGACCGGCCTGCATGTGGTACGCGTGGACGTGCATGTGCAGGGTGTGAGCTTTGAAAAAGAAAACAAGGAATTCCAGACGAGTTTGGAAAACGCAGAGCTGGGAAAGGTCACCGACGGCACAGAGCCGGAAGTGAAACCGGAGGAGCCCGCCAAGGGAAAAAAGAAGGGCAAGGAACCGCACAAGACCGCCGAGACACCTGAAGCGGAAAAGGTTCCCGAAACCCCCGCCCCGCCCGACGCGGAGGAGGAATCCGCACAGCCGGAAGCATCGCCGCCCGATGCGCAAGCCACCGAAACACCCGAGCCTTCCGAAGATATAAAATCGAAGGCCGAGCCCGAGGCACAGACGTAACCGATACCCCGAAAGACCGCAGGGGGTCTTTTGGGGTTTGCTTTGTGACGTGCATCGGCAAGGAGGGAGCAATTTGAGACTCAAGATCATGGATCGCGTACTTTCTGCCATTACCGGAGTGATCATCCTCGTGATCGGCGTGGGGATTTTCGTGTTCGGCACGGGTATCTTTCCCTTTACGCTGGATCTTTCTTTCTTGACGCGTGAATACGTTTTCTGGCAGCGGGCGGTCATGGTTGCCGCGGCGGTTATGCTGGGCTTTTTGGGCTTAAGGGGCATTTCGATGCTCTTCCGCTCCGGCAGGGAGCGGGGCTTTATTGCGCAACACACGGAGTATGGCGATTTAAGCATCTCCATGAGCGCCATGGAAAACATGGTGCGCAAGTGTGTGGATTCGCATGAAGAGCTCAAAGTCACCAGCACACGCATCCATCACGTACGCGACGGCGTGGTGGTCAACATCCGCATAGCGCTGGCCAACGGGATCAACATCCCCATTACCGTCAGCGCTTTGCAAAAGCAAATCAAGCAATACATCACTTCCTGCTCCGGGGTGGACGTGCGGGGAGTGCGCGTGATGGTGGAAACCAACAACGCGGCCGCGCCCGTGTCCTGTGTAAAGGCCGACGAAACGCTTACGGCGGACGCGGATGCCGCGGAGAAAGCCGGCAAAGTGGTCGATAGTCTGCATACCGCCGCGCAAAATGCCATGCCCAAAGGAAGCGGCGAAACAAAGAAACCCAAGCGGGAGCCTTTTCACCAACGCCTGTTCAAACATGAGGAGAAACCGCAGATCATACCCCAGCCGCCTGTGGCGGAACCCCCGCAGGACGGGCGAACAAAGGTGGCAGAAACGGAACCCGTACCGACTGCTAACGCCAGGCAGACCGTGGATACGGCTGCGGAACCCGTAACGGACGACAAGTTGAAAAAACCGGAAACGACCGGGCCGGACGCGGCGGAAACCGCCGCCGAAAACAAACCCAAAGTACAAGGCGTCAGCGGGGAGGAAGCATGATGGAGCATCCAAATGACGGCTGGTTTAAAATCGGAACGCTACAATATGGGCTTTTGCTGGGCGCGGCTGGAGCGGCCATCGCGTTCATGTTGATTTTCATGGGCTTTTTCAAAACGCTGCTGGTATGCGCGTTGTTCGCTATTGGCTTTTGGCTGGGCACACGCACTGATAAATCGACCGTGATTAAAACCACGATCAACCACCTATTTCCGCCCAAAGGCGAGTGAAGAACGAAACGGAGTGTAACGAATGGCTCGATCTGTGGCCCGGCAGGCTGCGATGCAACTGCTGTACGGCCGTTTATCCGACGGCGCGACGGACGATGAAACGCTTGCTTTGATTTACGAGCAGCTTTCCACGGACGGCAAGGCAACCCAACCCACCACGGACGACCGGGCCTATATCGACGATGTGCTGGCCGGCGTGAATGCGCACCTTGCGCAGCTGGATCAGCTGATTAACGAGCACAGCAGCGGCGATTGGTCGCTGGATCGCGTGCCGCGTGTGGATCTGAGTATCCTTCGCCTTTCGGCTTACGAACTGTGTTACCGTACCGATGTGCCCGTGAACGTCTCCATCAGCGAGGCGATGGAACTGGCGAATCGCTACAGCGAGCCTAAAAGCGGCCGGTATATCAACGGCGTACTGGGTGCGATCGGTCGCCTGCAACGCAAGGATTGACCGCCGTGGACGTAGCGATCGGCCTGGACACCAGCTGCTATACCACCTCCGTTGCGGCGGTGGACGCGGCCGGAAACGTCGTCGCCTCCCAGAGGATGCTTTTGCAGGTGCAAAGCGGGCAACGCGGCCTTCGCCAAAGCGAGGCCGTTTTTGCACATGTGCGGCAGATGCCGGCACTGGCGCGCGCGGTGGGCGAAGCGATAAGCGGCGCAAGGATTTGTGCTGTGGCGGCCTCCTACGCGCCTACGGCACGCGAGGACAGCTATATGCCCGTGTTTACCGTGGGCGTGAGCCACGCGGAAACGCTTGCCGATTTGCTGGGCATTCCCTGTTACCGGGTCAGCCACCAACAGGGGCACATCGCCGCCGGGCAGCTTGGCCTTCCGCCGATGGGAAAGCGTTTCGTTGCGCTGCATCTGAGCGGGGGAACGACGGAACTGCTGCTGAGCGAACAGGAGGAACTGACGACGCTGGGCTCGTCGCTGGATTTGCACGCGGGGCAGCTGATCGATCGTGTGGGTGTAATGATGGGACTGCCGTTTCCCGCCGGGCCTGCGCTGGAAGCGCTGGCGCTGCACAATACGGAACCGGTGGCATCGCTCCTGCCAGCCAACTTGGCGCGCGGGGATCTGGATTGTCACCTTTCCGGCGCGGAGACCCGCTGCCGCCAATGGATTGAGCAGAGCACCTACTCCAACGGAAAGGTCGCCGCGGAAACCTTTGATCTGGTCGCGCGCACCGTGGCGCGGATGCTCGCGGCGGCCTGCGAAGCGGTAAGTGTTTCGCAAGTGCTGGTCGTGGGCGGGGTGGCGTCCTCAGGTCTCCTGCGGGAACTTATCACGCACCGGCTATGCAAACTTGGCTGCGGCGCGGAATTACGTTTTGGCAAGCCGGAATACAGCGGCGATAACGCCGCCGGGGTTGCCTGGCTGGGCATGCGGCGCTACCTTGCTTCCTCACAATAATGATACCAAAAAGCTGTTGGCGGCACAGGCCGCCGGAAAGGACTCAGGATGGCGGCACAGCTGATAGACGGCAAAGCGCTTTCGGCACAGGTGGAAGTGGAGTTGAAGCTGCGTGTGGACGCGCTGCTTGCGCGGGGTTGCGTGCCCGGTTTGT
>JAJFVI010000116.1 GCA_021371895.1 Eubacteriales bacterium
GCTTTACCGAGCAGAGCATGGCGCGCAGGGGCGTGGTCGGCAACAGCCTGCTGTTCCTGATGGATACCGACCGCCTGCACGACGTGGGCCGTTCCTTCGGGCATACCGGGCAGTTCGGCGGGCAGGGGTACCACCCGGAAAACTACCTGTTCGGCGCGTACGGCGAGTTTGTGACCGCCAACGGCGACGGCGAGCTTGATAACGATCCTCCGTACTATACGGTTTGAGGAGGGACTACCATGAAGATCGGTATTATTGGCACTAACGGCAAAGCGGGCACGCTGATCGCCGCCGAAGCCTACCAGAGAGGGCACGATGTGACGGCAATCCTCCGCGACGCCGAAAAAATGCCCGGCATTCCCTACCACGTTTTGGAGAAAGATATTTTTGATCTGGGCGCTAAAGACCTGCGGGATTTCGACGCCGTCGTCAGCGCGTTCGGGCTGCCGTTCGGCGGCGATCATCCCGACGATGCCTATCAGCAGGCGTACGATCACCTGATCGACGTGTTCGAGAAGCTGCCCAAGGTGCGGCTGCTGGTGGTCGGCGGGGCCGCGAGCCTCTACCAGGACGAAAGCAGAACGATGAAAGTCATCGAGATGTTTCCGGAATCCATGCGCAAGGATCCCGCCGATATGGCTAAGGCGTATAAAAGCCTGAAAAAGAGCAATGTCAACTACACCTACTTCTCGCCGGCCTGCTTCTTTGATCCCAGAGGAAGAAAGACTAAAAAATACAAGGTCAGCGACGATGTCGTCATCCATAACCAGAGCGGTGAAAGCTATATCAGCTACGCGGATTACGCTTACGCCATGGTGGACGAGATCGAGCGCGGCAACTATATCCGCAGGCGTTTCACCGCCGTGAGCGACAGCAGGAGTATTGTGAAGGAAGAGCCGTACTACGGCATCCGGCCTGAGCGCCCCGCTTTTGAAGGGATGAGCCAGTACTGTGAGCCCTTCAACTTCGAGCTGGCCGGGCAAACGCTGCGGCTGGTGCTGGATAACGGAAAGAAATATGTGGCCAGCTTCCTGGATGGGCATTCGCTGCGCTGGGGCGAGGAGGGCGCGGCGGGCGCGGTGGAGTATTACGACTGCGCCAAGGGCGCCGAGGACGTGTATTTCGTCAACTTCGAGCTTGTGAACGGAAAACCGCGTACCAACCTGACCCTGATCGTCGATACCGCCGAGCGGCTGGTGACCATGGTGAAAACCATTACCGGCTACCATAAAAAGTTCCCCTATATGACGGACAGCACCTATTTTTTCGGCGCCATCGACGTGCCCGGTTTCGAATTGCCGACCCGGCGCCACAAGTTTACCACCGATCTGCTGGGCAAGCGTATCCACTGGCATTACGCGCCCGGTGTCGAGATCGTTCATGTGTATTACGCAACGGATTACATGCGCGTCGCCATGCCCGAAGGCAAGGGCTGGGGAAACACGGACCCCGTTGAATGGGACGAGATGATACGGCGCGAGCCCTACGACGAACCTGCCGCCTTCATCAAGATCAAGCACGGGCTGTATGTCGTCAGCTGTATGGAGAAAAACATGGCTTGCCGCGGCTGGACAGGCAATTCGCTGCTGTTTTTGATCGATACCGTCCGCGTGCATGACGTGGGCCGCTCCTTCGGCCACGCCGGCATGGAAACCGGGAAGGTGCATACGGAAAATTACCTCTTCGGTGCGTTTGGCGAATTCGTATACTCCGACGGCGTGCTGGAATCTCAGCCCAACCGCTACAAAGCAAAACAAGTTTATTAAGGGAATGGGGGAAACCGCCGTGGCGAAACATCTGTATCCGCAATTCACCCCGGACGAGGTTGACCGGATCCTGCGGGAATCCAAGCCTTATAATGTTGGTGGGCTTTCGGCCAACCGTCCGGTGTTTTACGAGGAACTCGCGGGAAAAAGGCTGACCATCCGTTACGATGACGGCCTGGTGTTGCACTATGCGTTCCAGGACGCGCATACGCTGACGTGGCAAAAGAACGAAGGCGACCAGCCCGCGCAGGAGTATTACGAGGCGCTCAAAGCGGACGACAACATCGTCTTTTTCGAGCACATTGTCGAGGGCAGCCGTCCGCAGGAAGCCAGGATGGTGGTATGGGACACGGACACCAATCAGGTGACGACGTTCTTTGCCAGCATCGGAAACGACTTTTCCACCCGGGAGGTAGACCGTGACATCGTGTTCGGCTTCGTGGACGACGGAGGGGAAGCGCCCCAGGCCCGCCATAGCCTTACGGAGGATTTGGTGGGGCGCTCTTTTATCTGGACTTACTCGCCCAGCTTCACCATCCAGCACATCTACGCGTCGAAATGGTATTCCTGTTTCGTTGATTTCAATACGTTCTACGGAGGTCAGCTGCTGGATTCTCCCTGTAACTACGTGAAGATCAACGATCATATCTACATTTATTCGTGGGTTGAAACCGAAGGCGCCGGCATACAGGGTTTCGCGCTGATGAACCTGCATACGATGCACGACGTCGGCTGCTTCTTTGGCATCAACGCCGGCAGCCGACTAGAGTGCTACACCTTCGGCGCAACGGGCGAATACGCAGGGCAGCTGACGAACCTCAACATCCCCAACGACGTTACGATGGATTTCCCCTGGCCGCCCGCAAGGCCCGAGACGGAAAAGGAGGGATAAGCATTATGAACACCTTATTGCGCGCCTACCGCTCCGGCATGCTCACCAAGGCGATGACCGAACAGGATGTCGCCGATCTGGTCGGCGAAAGCAAGGACTATTATATCGGCGATCTGGCCGGCAGGAGGCCCTACTTCACCCAGAAGCTCAACGCCATGACCTTGACCCTCCGCTACGATAACGGCGGGCCCTGCTTTACGCACCACTTCCTGAACGAACACAGGCTGACGTGGCAGGAAGAGGGCGGAGCCCAACGGGAAGAATACTATGAAGCTTTCGAGATCGACGACCAGATTTTCCTGATCGCCTATCTGCGCAGGGACAGCCGTCCGGCGACTTCCTTCTCGTGCGTCGTGGATCTTAAAATGAACCTGACGACGCTCATCCTCTCTGCAATGGGCACCCGGCAATCGGCCAGGGACGTCGATCAGCGAATCTATCACGGGGTTGTCGAACGGGAAGGGCTTCCCACACCGATGGCATGGAGGCACCACCCGACGCGTGATCTGGTCGGCCGCTCCATGGGCTGGTCGTACCGCGACGATATGACCAGCCAGCATATCTTCGGTTCACCCCACTCCATTTCCTGGGTGATTCTGCAAGGCCCAGGTACGGGGCTTGTGGGCTCGGCACCCTGCAAATATGTAAAGATCAGCGATCAAGTGTACCTGTACTCGTGGGTGGAAACCATGGGCTCGGGACAGCAGGGCGTGGTGCTTACCAATCTGAAAACCATGCACGACTGCGGAACCTTCTACGGCGTCAACCATAACCAACGCTTTGAGTTCTACACGTACGGCGCCCGTGGCTACAACCTTGGCAGTTATAACACGAAGGAACGTTTTATCTGGTAAACGCCGGCCGCTCAACCGCCGCACCATGCGGAGCGGGCGGCTGGCCCACCCGGGCGCAAAGCCGGCCCGAAAACTGATCGTCACAGCGGAAACAGGAGGGATCCGTATGAAAATCGGCATCATCGGCGCGAACGGAAAAGCCGGAAGATGTATCATCCATGAGGCGGATCGCAGAGGGCATGAGGTTACCGCCATTGTGCGTAACCATGAAACCATTCTGGGGCCCGGATACCCGATTATAGAAAAAGACCTGTTCGACCTGACCCCCGACTACCTGAAACCTTACGACGTCGTCGTTAGCGCCTTTGGGCTGCCGTTCGACGGAAAGCATCCAGACGGTTCCTATCAGAAGGCGTACGCGCACCTGATCGAGGTGTTCCGGTCGCTGCCCGATAAGCGGCTGCTGGTCGTGGGTGGCGCGGGCACGCTGTTTACCGATGATACGTGTACACAGACCGTGCTGGATACCATGCCGGAGGGGAAGATGCGCCAGGATCCCGCCGATATGGCCAAGGTATACGGGATGCTCAGGAGCAGCGGTATCCCATACACGTTCTTTTCTCCGGCCTGCTTCTTTGACCCCAAGGGCGGCCGTACCAAGCAATACAAGCTCGGCACCGACGCCGTTATCCACAACGACGCCGGTGAAAGCTACATCAGCTACGAGGATTACGCCTTCGCCATGCTGGATGAAATCGAACAGGGGAACTTTGTGGGGAAACGCTTCACGGCCGTCTCCGAGAAGAAGTACCGCAAGGAACCGCCCTACTACGGCATCCGCCCCGATGAGCCGAAATATGAAGGCATGAGCCAGTTCCGGGAGCCGCTGTGCTACGATCTGGCTGGACACAGTTATCAGCTGGTGTTTGACAACGGGGAAAGGGACAATGTGGATTTCCTCACGGGGAATACGCTGCAGTGGTCGGAACTGGGAACGGCAGGCACGCCGGAATATTACGAGTGCGTGAAGGGTGCGCAGGGCCTCTATTTCGTCAACTTCGAGTTCGCGTGCAGGAAGCCCCGTACCAACCACACCTTCGTGATCGACGTGGAGGAACGCCTGGTTACGCTCGTAAAGACCATCGCGGACTTCGACGAAAAATACCCCTACCTTGTGGACAGCGAAAACCTCCTGGGCGCCGTGGATATTCCCGGCTTCCCGCTGCCAACCAAACGGCACCGGTATACCACCGATCTCGTCGGCAAGCGCATCCATTGGCGTTACAGGCCCAACTGGGGAATTACCCACGTGTATTACAGCCCGGATTTCCACCGCCTCACCTTTCCCTCCGACCCGATGGGCGACGTACCCGAAGCGGAATGGATGGATATGCTCAACCGCGAGCCGTACGACGAGAAGGCGGACTACATAAAGATCAAGGAAGGGCTGTACCTGTTCAGCTGCATGGAGCAGAACATGTCCAAGCGCGGCCAGACAGGCAACTCCCTGGTCTTTTTGATCGACACCAGGCGCGTGCATGACGTGGGGCGTTCCTTCGGGCGTTCGGGGCAGTTTGACGGCGAGGAGTTCCTCAAGGAAAACTATATCTACGGCGCTTTCGGCGAGTTTGCCCCTTCCGACGGAAGCGTTGAATCCCGGCCGAACAACTATGTGCGAGCCTGGAAGACGCAGACCAAAGTGTAACCGGCTGTCAAGAGCTGCCGCCGACCCGCGCGGAAGCTCTTTTTTGTCACAATCAACCATTGACCGAAAGGGAGGGTATCGCATGTCTGCCACCGACGACCGCCAAAGCGCGGTGTTTTCCATCGACGGTTCCATGTTCAAGCGAAAAGGCGCCTGGTTCGGCATCTTCCAGCAGGGCAATCAGTACGGGGACGTACGTCTGTGGCTGGGAACCTGCCGCGGCATGGCCGTGCATGCGCCGGAGCGTAACCGGATGATCAACATTTTTCCAACCTATCAGGATCACAAAGTACCCTTTACCGTAACGGTACAGCCTGCCGAGATGACGATCGTCACCAAATACGGCAACATCCGCTTTACTTTTGCCGACACTGCGAAGCTTATGGCGCAGGGCGACCCCGGCGTGGGCCTGCTGCTGGAAAAAACCATGGTGCGGCACGAAACCCTGCACCCGCGCCGCGATGGCGCGTGGGAGACGTTTTTCCGCTTTACGACCGCTTTTATCTTCAAAGGGCTGGAAGGTGCGTCGTTTGATTTTAACAACGGCGAAAACTACTGGAACTGGGAGACGCTCGCCAGCGACAAGGTGATGGGGCGCACGCATCCCGCGCCGGACGGAACCTTTACGCTGGTCATGGAAGAATTCGTTTACGGCGGCGTGGTGCGGGACGAGTACCCTACTTATACTCAGGCGCTGGCTTCCATGCAGGGCGATTGGCAATGCTTCATCACGGCGATGCCGGCCTTCCGCGAGCCGTTTGAAAAGCAGCGTTCCGCGTGCGAATACACCCTCTGGTCCTATCTGGTGTCCCCGACGGGCAGGCTGCACTACCCTGAGATACAGATGTTCGCCGGTGTTATGGCTTCGCAGTGGCAGCTGTGCCAAAACGCGGTCGCGCTGCAGGAGCATATCGATTTGGCTGTCGATCTGCTGCTCTCCCCGCTGGATCGCGCCTGTGAAACCGGCCAGCTTGCGGATATGTTTGACGATATTTCCTGCGAATCGCTGATGGTGAAACCGCCGGTGCATGGCTGGGCGATCAAACAGATCATGAAGCATCACGATCTGCTGGAAGAAACTTCGCGGGATAAGGTCGAGTGGCTGTACCGCGGTGCCGGCGCGTGGGGCGACTGGTTTATGAACCACCGGGACGACGACGGCGACGGCCTGCCTTCCCTCTTCCACAGCGATGAAACGGGCCTGGACGATTCCTCGATGTTCGTTCATCACAACGTGCTCACCACGCCGGACACGGCGGCTTATCTTGTGATTCTGTTTGAAGCCGTGGGCGATCTGGGGAAGTTGCTGGGCAAGCCGGAAGGGGAGGTTTCCGCCTGGTACCGGAAATCCACCGCGCTGCTCAAGCGCCTGATTGAAAGGCTGTGGGACGGGAAACGCTTTGCGGCCATGGTGCCCGAAACCGGAGAAAAGGTAAATTCGGGCTCCATCGTACACTATGTGCCCGCCATTCTGGGCGACCGGCTGCCCCGGGAGATCATCGACCGGATGGCCGACGATCTGTCCGACCCCGAACGTTACCTGAGCCCGTGGGGGCTTGCGGCGGAGGACAAGACCAGCGATGCATTCTGTGTGGAGGCAATGTCCATCGGCCGCGGCCGCGTGGTGCCGCCGCAGATGCTCTACATCTGCACGGGCCTGTGGGAAACGCACCGCAGGGACACAGCGCGGTTGATTACTGAAAACTATTGCAACGGGCTTAGAAACAGCAATTTCACCTTCCTCATCAACCCGCTGAACGGTGAGGGCACCGGCTATTTCGGCGGAAGCTGGCCCCGCTGCGCGTATACCATTCTTGGCCGCATGCTCTCGGAAGAAACCAATGGTACCCAAGACTCTTGAATTAGTGGATAGAGCTATTGAGGAAAGGGTGCCGCCGGATGACGTTAGGCCTCCAAAACGCTTTGGCCATATCGCTGGCATGAATGAAGTCAAGCGTTTAGCGCGAAGTTCAAATCCTGTTGCCCGTGCCAATCGAAGGAACGGCCAGGTATGGCCGTTCCTTCGATTTTTTGTTTCGTGAGGCTTTGTGGACTATCATTTATTTACTTCGATAACAGATTTACTTCGATATCACTGTTTTAGCAAAAATGACACGAAAAAACCTTGCGTGGCGGAAGGTTTCACCCAGTTTTTTCATGGGCAATGTGCGGGACAATCCACATATAAAAGCTTGCTTTATGCCTGCTCTGCTGCTTCCTCCCGGGGCAACCCGATCTTCCATAATAGGAGCGCAAGGATCAATGCGGCGGCAGTCAGCAGCAGATTAAGCGCAAAGGGAAGCGAGCGGTCAACCTCTGCCATTACACCGGCAATCGTGCTCAGCGGTGAAGTGACAAGCATGCATAAGGCGTAAAAGAATCCCAGCATTCGCGCCCGTTCCTCCCGATCAATGTTCACCATCTGCAGGGATGTGGCAAGCGGATTGAGCATACTCAGGGCGAACGCCTCCATGACGACGGTCAGCAGCACCAATGCGTAGGCGCCCTTCGGCATCACGAGCATCAGCACTTCCTGCACGATGAACAGCAACAGCCCCAACAGTATGGGGTTACGGAACTGTCGCAGGTCGAGCCTTGGGACGATCCAAAAATAGCAGCCCAGCATCAGGAGCGTCTTTACTGTGGAAAACAGGGAGAGGTTCTCCGCGGCGATCCCCAATTTCTCCGTTATCAACAATGGCCAGAAGGTATCGTTGACCCCTTTCATACCCGCAAAGCAGGCGATAAAGGCGATCGTCAGCATCGTACGGCGGGTTTTAAGCATATGCTTTAACAACCTGCGACTGTCCCACAGGCGCTTGAGCAGGCTCACATGGCGTGCTTCCGCTTTGCGGCGGAGGCCTACGGAAGTTTCCGTCGTTGTGAAGTAGAGTATGATAAACTTGGCGGTCATCATCACAAACGTGATGCCGTACAATACCCGCATGGCAGGTACGACAGAGTATTTTTGGACGTAGAAATACGCAATCGGCGCAAAGAAACCGGCAACCAGTCCGGCAACGTGCATGATCGAATATAAATGTACTAATTGATCCTGTTTCGCATCCTCGATCATAAGCAGTCCCCATGCGGTTTCAGTTACACGCCAGGCGCCGTTGAACAACGCGGCAACAAGGAACCAGCGATAGTCTTTGGCGAGCATCCAGAGGAACGTGGGTACGCTCCAACTGATCGTATCAAAAATGAGCGTCGTCAGCCTACGCCCCAGCTTATCGGTTATTACACCGCTTAACAACGCCCAAAACATCTGGGATGCCAGGAAGAGCGTGCTTGTCAATCCAATCATGGTTGGCGACATGCCCAGCGCCGCCATGTAGACGGATACGAAAGGCAGGTACAGGTTATAGGGTATGCCCCACAGCGGCTCGGTATACAGGCATGCGCGCTGATTGCCGGACAATTGCGACATCGTTTGGATCAGTTTATTCTGGTTTGCCCTGTTCTTCATAGAGGCTCCTTTAAAGTATATAAAAACAGCATCATTGTATAAAAAAACCACGGGAAAAGCAAGGTGGACGATTCTACAAAATCATGGAATTCTATGAAAATTTTGCGCACTAAAAATAAGGTGAGGATGGAGCAGGAAAGAAGAAAATGCGTTTCCAATACCATTGGGTGCTTTAAGCGACTTGGGAAGGCCTGCGCGCCCGCACGCCTGCGCCACAAAACGGGAAGGCTGGCCTGCACCTGTTTTGCAAGAGTGTTTTCCGCCCCCTTGCCAAAGCCGCGGGGACGCATATAATATGAACGGGCAATTATATTGTTTGCATAAGGAGAAAAATGATGAAAGCACAAAAGTTGATTCGTTGGCTCTGCTTAACCGGAATCCTTGGGCTGTTGTTCTACCTCCTGCACGATTGGCTCGGCGGAATGGCTTACCCCGGGTATAACCGTATGGCGCAGGCGGTGAGCGATCTGACGGCCGCCGACGCACCGTCCCGTGGGGTAGCGGGCGGCTTGAGCACCGTATACGGGCTGTTGAGCTGCTTAAGTGGCGTGATGGTATGCCTGGTGGTCGATGACCTGAACGTCGGCAACCGCGCTTTTCGACTGGGAACATATCTGTTCGCTGTGATGAACTGGGTATCCGCGGTTGGATACGCGCTGTTTCCCCTGTCCGGCAGCGGGTATGCCGGAACGTTCCAGGACGTGATGCACATGTACGTGGTTACGGCGGCGGTCGTGCTGCTGTCCATCGCTGCCCTGCTGCTTATCGCGATTGGCGGTTTCAAGGCTCGGACGCTGCCCCGGACGCTGCCGGTGTTCGCGCTGGCCGCGCTGATTTGCATGTTTGCCGGCGCTATGAGCGTCAATCTTGTGCCTGCCGGCTATTTTGGGGTCGCGGAGCGCTTAAGCACGTACAGCGCTGTGGTTTTCACCGCTGTGCTGGGTTGGTATGGCTTTCGACTGTTTGGAACAAACCGCAGCATGAGCTGAAAATGGCGTTTACGGTGGCGCGGCGCTGCAAAAGAAAACGAGAATGCTGTGAACAAGCAAACCGGAGTGACACCTGCGGAGGGCCGCGCCGGTTTTCCGGTTTCGCCGCACAGGCTTGGGCGCTTCACGCGCGGGGCTTTTGGGTGTACAATGCGCAGGGAACTTTACCCCGAATGTGTTGGATAAAGGATGGGCTGCACGATGGTAAACCTGTTTGAAACGATTATGCTGATCTGTTTTGGCGCATCCTGGCCCGTTTCGGTTTACAAATCGTGGGTATCCCGAAAGACCGGCGGGAAAAGCCTGCTGTTTTTACTGCTCATCGAGTTCGGCTACATGGCGGGGCTGACGGGCAAACTGCTGTATAATCAAAGCTTCGTCATCTGGATTTATGTGTTCAACCTTACCTTCGTAACGGCCGATATTGTGCTGTACTTTCGCAATCGCGCAATCGAAGCCGGGGAAAAGAAAAACGCGTAAACCTCGCTCGCGCGGAGAAATCGGATGAAACAGGCACGCTCAGGACGGAACGTGTCTGTTTGTAGTATCCCCTTGCTTTTCCTCCGGTACGAATAACACACGGGCGGCTTCGGATGGCGCCGCGGGCTGGACGGCGCTCACCGCGATACGTAGAGTGACTCTGGCCCGCGTTTTTTACACCTCATATACAGGAAGCGCCTGTTGCCGTGCGGATACCGTTTAGTCGTATTTCCGCCGCGCGTTGCGCCTGCTTCGCGCTTGAAAGATAAACCGCAATGCGGTATACTATATGCACGTGCATTTTTGAAGCACACGCTGGGAGGAACGGGAATGGCGACGGATTTGGAGATTGCCCGTGAGGCGGCACTTAAGCCCATCGAAGCGATTGCGCAGGAGGTCGGCTTTGCGCCGGAGTCACTTGCGCCGTATGGCCGCTATATCGCCAAGATCAACGCCCGTGTCTACCGTGATCGGCCTGCCCGTGCGCGGCTGGTGCTGGTGACGGCGCTTAACCCCACCCCTGCGGGCGAGGGCAAGACGACCGTTTCCGTGGCGTTGGCCGACGGGATGACGGTCAGCGGCCGCAAGGCGATGCTGGCGCTACGGGAACCCTCTCTGGGCCCTGTGTTCGGTATGAAAGGCGGAGCGACCGGCGGAGG
>JAJFVI010000118.1 GCA_021371895.1 Eubacteriales bacterium
GGCTACTGCGGCGCAGGGATTTTACAACGATACGTGGCTGCTGGATCAAAACGCCTGCACCGCGCCGCAGCTTGTTTACTGGCTGGGCGAAGGCGACGCGCTTGCCGCCGCGCAGGTACGCTTCTGGGAAGCCGTGCTCGCGTACGCCGCGCCGCGCTACCCCATCGACCCGCTCGCGGCGGTGGACAAGCTCACAGCGCTCTACCGCGCGGCGCTTACCCTGCCGGGCGCGCGGCTCGTGCCCATGCCGGACAATCTGGCCGTGCGCATCCGCCTGGACGCGCTCACGCCGGAAGTTACGGCGTTCCACGGCACCGGCGGCTGTTTTCTGGAGTACGCGTCCGACTCGCTCGCCGCGCTCGCGCCGCTGCTGACCCCAAAGACGCAGACGATTTCCGTGCTCGGCGTCGACCCGCTTGCGGTGCGTGACTTCGTGCTTTCCTGCGGCGCGCGCGGCGTGGATCGTGTGGTGCCGGTGGGTCACACGCTGGATTTTTCCCTCATGTGGGATGGGTACGACCTTATCCGTACCCTCTCCCGCGCCATCGCCACAGCATAAGCGGTCCACGGAGGCCCGCGCGGCTCCGCCCGTATTCCCACTTCCATGATGCTAAAGAGGTGTAACATGGCCAAACCTTTGCTTTCCTTCGTGGTTCCCTGCTATCGCAGCGAGGACACAATCAGCCTGGTCGTGCAGGAGATCGTCGATACGGTTAAGACACGCGCGGATGAATACGACCACGAAATCGTGCTTGTGAACGACGGCAGCCCCGACGGCGTGGCCGGGGTGATCCGAAAACTGTGCGAAACATACCCGCAGATCGTTTTTGTCAACCTCAGCCGCAACTTCGGCCAGCACAGCGCCATTATGGCCGGTTTCGCGCAGACACGGGGCGACATCATCATCTGCCTGGACGACGACGGCCAGACGCCCGCTGACGAGTGCTTCAAGTTGATCGACAAGGTGCGCGACGGCTACGACATCGTCTACGCGGAGTACCCCAAGCGCCGGCAGAATGCCTTTCGCAATCTCGGCAGCCGCTTCAATGCCACGTGCAACCACTTTTTCTACGGCCAGCCGAGCGATTTGAAGGTCAACAGCTATTTTGCCTGCCAGCGCTTCGTGGTAGACGCGGCGATGGAGTACCCCAATCCCTTTCCCTTCGTCACCGGGCTGCTGTTTCAGAGCGTCAGTCGCTACTGCAACGTAACGGTGAATCACCGCGAGCGCATGCAGGGGCACAGCGGTTATACCCTTAAAAAGTTGATTTCGCTGTGGACAAACGGCGTAACGGCGTTCTCCATCAAGCCCTTGCGCTTTGCCAATTACCTGGGGTGGCTCACGTCGCTGTTTGGCTTCGTTTTCGCCATCGTGACCGTGGTGCGCAAGATCGTCACCCCTGACATCGAAGCCGGCTGGTCGTCCACCATCGCGGTGCTGCTGGTGCTGGGTGGCATCATTATCGCACTCATCGGCGTGGTGGGCGAGTACATCGGTCGTATCTACCTGAGCATCAACCGCTGCCCGCAGTACGTGGTGCGTGATATGCTGGACCGACGCGCCTCCGATGGGAAGGAGGAGCCCATGCCATGAAGATTGTCCACGCGACCTGTGAAATGGAAAACCTGGGCGTGGACGCCTACGAGATTCTCCTTTCGTCTGGCGATTCGCCGGCCGATTACGCCGGGGAGGAACAGCGCCTGCTTGCCGCGGGCGCGCAATATCTGGTGGTGAAAACGCCCGTAAACGACGCCCAATGGCTCTTCGGCCTCCCCCAACTGGGCTATGCGTTTGTGGAAACCGTTTTTCACGTAGCCGTAAAGCGTACGGAGTATCGCCCGCCCGCTGAGCTCGTTCGCTTCGATCGGGGCCTTTCTGTTACCGAGCGCACAGAATCTGCCGACCAGGAGCGTATTTACGGGCTTATCCGCTCCGGCATCTTTAAGAGCGACCGTGTCTCCATCGATCCGGTGTTCACAACTTCACAGTCCGGTAACCGTTATGCCAATTGGTTAAGGCAGATGCTGGGCGAAGGCGGGCGGCTGTATGAGGTGCTGCAGGGTGAACGGCCCATCGGTTTTTTTGTGATCACGCGGGTGGACGAACAAACGGTTGACCCTGTGCTGATGGGGCTGTATGATGAGAACCGGGATCGCGGCATGGGCGCGCTTTTGCACAAGAAGATGCTGGACACCTGTTTTACGTACGATTGCGCCCGTCTCACGTCCACGATCGTCAGCAACAACCTTAAGGTGCTGCGTGTTTACTTTAACGCCGGCGCTTTGATCACCGACACGCTTTACACCTACGTAAAGCATCCCCAGCCCTGAACCGGCCGGAAACACCGCACGTTTCTCCCTTCGGGAGGCGCGCAGGGAGGTTTGGCATGAAACCCGACGACGTTTTACAAAGCCCCGCGGAAACGGCGCGCTTTACGCGCGTGCCTGCGAAGGATTTTCTGCTTTTGCACGCTACGCTGCTGCTCTACGCGGTAGCCAGCGTGTTTGCCAAGGCCGCGGGCGTCCACCTGGGCGCGCGCGAGATGACGGCCGTGTACGTATTTCTCGCGCTGGAGATGCTCGCGCTGGGCGTTTACGCGGCGCTGTGGCAGCAGACGCTTAAACGGATGCCCTTGAGCTTCGCCTATAGCAACAAGGGCGTATGCACGCTGTGGATGTGCCTGGCCGGGCTGATTTTCTTTGGCGAAAGCATGACGCTGGGCAAAGCGCTGGGAATCCTCGTGGTGCTGTGCGGCGTATGGTTGGTGGTGAGCGACCATGAGTAGCGGCGCGATCATTTACCTGATTACGCCGCTGGTCGCGGCGGTGTCGCAGCTGATGCTGAAACGGGCGGCGGACGATCCCCAGCACACCGGCATCCGTTTCTACGTAAACACCAGGGTTATCCTCGCCTACGTCCTGTTTCTCGGCTGCATGGTAATGAACGTCATTGCGCTGCAGACGCTGGCCCTTACCGTGGCAAGCGTGCTGGAAGCCTCCGGCTTTCTGTACGTGATGGTGCTGGGGAGACTGTTCCTGAAGGAGAAGCTCACGCCTAAAAAGCTCGTCGGCAACGCGCTGATTGTGGCGGGCATCGTGATCACGTTAATCGTTAAGTGACAGGAGGAAGCCAACGTGCAACATCTGGGAACGAAACAGCTGGAAACGGAACGACTGATCCTCCGCGCCTTCACGCTCAAGGACGCCCCCGCTATGTTTGCCAACTGGGCCGACGATCCCGAGGTGACAAAATACCTCACCTGGCCGACCCACGAAAGCGTGGAGGTTTCCCGCGCGATCCTCGGTGAGTGGACGGCGCGCTATACGGAGCCCGGTTTCTACAATTGGGCCATTGTGCCCAAGGATGTCTATGAACCCATCGGCAGCATCGGCGTGGTAGGGTTTGACGAAGCGGTAACATCGGCGCATATCGGCTACTGCATCGGCAGACAATGGTGGCATCAGGGCATTACCGGCGAAGCGCTGGCGGCGGTGATCCGCTTTCTGTTTGAGGAAGTCGGCGTGAACCGTGTCGATTCGCGCCATGATCCACACAACCCCAACTCCGGCCGGGTGATGGCACATTGCGGCATGACCCGCGAGGGCACCATGCGGCAGGCCGACCGTAACAATCAGGGCATCTGCGATTATACCCTGTACGCCATTCTGGCCAACGAGTATTTTCATCGTTAATTTCGTCCCGCCGCCATGCGGGACTCCCGGAGCCGCGCTCCGGCCATAGAAGGAGGAACGTTTTCATGCAGACCCAACCCGAAACCGTCAAAAAACCGATCATCTTTTCCGGCATCCAACCTTCCGGCACGCTGACGCTGGGCAATTACATCGGCGCACTGCGTAATTTTAAACTTCTGGAGGACGAATACGACTGCGTCTACTGCGTGGTTGATCTGCACACTCTCACTGTTCGGCAGGACGCCGCTCAGCTTCGCCGCCGCTGTTTAGAGCTGGCGGCACTATACCTGGCCGTGGGGCTTGACCCCCAAAAGAGCCTCATCTTCTGCCAGAGCCATGTAAGCGCGCACGCCGAACTCGCCTGGATTCTCAACTGCTACACCTACATGGGCGAGCTTTCGCGCATGACGCAGTTTAAGGATAAGAGCGCCAAGCACGCGGATAACATCAACGCCGGGCTGTTTACCTACCCGGTGCTCATGGCGGCGGACATCCTGCTGTATCAGGCAGATCTGGTGCCCGTGGGTGTGGATCAGAAGCAGCACGTGGAGATCACCCGCGACATCGCCCAGCGCTTTAACGGCATCTACGGCGATGTGTTTACCATCCCGGACGTGTACATCGGCAAGGTGGGCAGCAAGGTAATGAGCCTGCAGGAGCCTACCCGCAAGATGAGCAAATCCGACCCGGAGGAAACCTACATCGCGCTGCTGGACAAGCCCGAGGATATCCGCCGCAAAATCAAACGCGCGGTAACCGACAGCGACGCGGAAATCCGTTTCGACCCGGAAAACAAGCCCGGCGTAAGCAACCTGCTCTCCATCATCGCCGCGCTTACAGGCGAATCGACGGCAGCGGTGACCGCGAACCTCTCCGGCAAAGGCTATGGTGAACTTAAGAGCACCGCGACCGAATGCGTGATCGAAACGCTCTCCCCCATTCAGGCTGAGTACAAGCGCATCATGAACGATAAGGCCTACTTGCAGTCCGTGCTGGATCAATGCGCGCATGAGGCCTCCCGCCGCGCCAACCGGACGCTGGACAAGGTGAAGCGCAAGGTCGGCTGCGCGCCGCACGGTAAAGCCTGAACACAAACCCCACAGTACATCCGAAGGAGCAAACGTATGGATTCCAACCAGAATTACGATATCATCATCATCGGCGCAGGCCCGGCAGGCATCTTTACCGCGCTGGAGATGACCCGGCAAAGACCAGAAAGCCATGTGCTGATCGTGGATACAGGCCGCAGCATCAGCCATCGTTCCTGCCCGGCACGCATTAACGGGCAGTGCGCCCATTGCGACCCCTGCGCTATCGTCCACGGCTGGGCGGGCGCAGGCGCGTTCAGCGACGGCAAACTGAGCCTCAGCGACGAGGTGGGCGGGCAGATCAACGAATATCTGGGACATAAACGCGCGATGGAGTACATTAAGCGAGCCGACGACATTTACCTCCGTTTCGGTGCCAGCACCACAGTACACGGCAGCGACGAGCGCCGCGTGGAGGAAATCGCCTATCAGGCCAGCCGGTACAACATCAAGCTCATCCCCTGCCCCGTACGGCACTTGGGCACGGAAAGCGCAGGCCCGGTGTTGGGCGCGATGCACGACCATCTGGTGGAAAACACCCATACCACCTTTATGGAGTTGACCACCGCGCAGGAGATACTGGTGGAAAACGGGCGGGTAACAGGCGTGCGCATGCAGCCCAAGGGGAAAGAATCTTTCGTGGCACGCGCCCCCTACGTGGTTGCCGCGCCCGGCCGCGGAGGCGCGCAATGGCTGTCCGAAACAGTCAACAAACTGGGCCTGCGCACCCAGAACAACGAAGTGGATATCGGCGTGCGCGTGGAAGTGCCCAACTCCATTATGGACGGCCTGACCCGCGACCTGTACGAAGCCAAGCTGGTCTACTTCAGCGACACCTACGAAAACAAAGTTCGCACTTTTTGCATGAACCCCGGCGGCGAAGTAAGCCAGGAGCATTACGAGGGCGGCATCGCCGTGGTCAACGGCCACAGTTACGAGGATCCCGCGCGGCGCACCGGCAACACCAACTTTGCCTTGCTGGTAAGTACATCGTTTACCGAGCCGTTCAACCAGCCCATCGAGTACGGCCGCTACATCGCGCAGCTGGGCAACATGCTCACGGGCGGCCCCATCATGGTGCAGCGCCTGGGCGATCTGCTCAAAGGCCGCCGTACGGATGCGAGCCGGCTTCGAAAATCCACCACCATCCCTACGCTCGTTACCGCTGTGCCCGGCGATTTGAGCTTTGTGCTACCCGCGCGGCACCTGACCAGCATCATCGAATCGCTCAAGGCTTTCGATCATCTGGCGCCGGGGCTGTACAGCCAGAACACGTTGCTGTACGGTGTGGAAGTCAAGTTTTATTCCAGCAAAGTGCTGGTGAACAACGATTTTGAAACAGCTATCCCCGGCCTGTTCACCATCGGGGACGGGGCAGGCATCACCCGTGGGTTGATGCAGGCCAGCGTTACCGGCATGGCCGTAGCGGACAACATCGTGCGCAAAGGCTGAATACACTTCCGTGCGTGAAAACGAAAACGACCCGGCCACCGCCATATTGCATGGCGGCGGCCGGGTCGTTTTAGCAGCCGTCGTGCCGCTATTGTAAAAAGCGGCTGATTGCGTTCTTATTTTTCGTCAGGTTGGGCACCAGCACGTCCATGCCGCTCACGTAGCGCGCCTCATAACCGCCGCTCACCGGCACGGTGAGGCCCGTGATGCTGACGGTATCCAATTGCATTAATAACGGCACCAGCGCCACCGCGTCCTCCGCCGTGAGATCGGTCGAAACGGCGGGCAGAAAGTCCAGCGCAATCGCCGACAGCGTAAACAGATCTGTTTCCCGCGCGCGCTTATAAACAGCCGTAAGCACCTTGCGCTGGCGGCCGACGCGCTGAAAATCGCTGTCGATTTTACGGATGCGGCTAAAGCACAGCGCCTGTTTTCCGCTTAACAGCTGGTTGCCGGAAGCGTAGAGCAACTGATCGTCCTCAACGAAACCGTTGTGTGTGTTATAGAATTTCAAAATGGAGTTGAGCTGTATCCGCTCCTTTTCGCTTACCTCCACCTTGACGCCCCCGAGGCGATCGATCAGTTCCACCATCAGGGAGAAATTGACTGCCAGCGTCCGGTCCACCGTGACCCCGAAGTTCTTCAGCAGTGTTTCTTTCAGTAGCTCCGCACCGCCAAACACATAGGCGGCGTTGAGCCGCGTCTGGTAATACCCGGGAATCTTCACGTACAGATCGCGCAGGAAGGAAACCAGTTTCAACTCGCCTGTTCTCACGTTGATCTGCGCCAGGATCATCGTATCGCTGCGGCCCGTATCCGTCGTGGCATAAGCGTCGGTGCCGATCAGCAGGACGCTGAACGTCGCATCATCCTTCCCGCCCAGCCCGGCCGGCAGCGTGACGGGCGTGGGGGCGGGCGACGCGGTGGCGGCAAAATAATCATCCCCACCCAGCGCATCCAGCGACGAGGGCGCCCGCGTCGTACCGGCGGCAGGCGTGGCGGTCGCCGCCGGTACGAGCCAGGGTTTAGCCGTTTCCGGTGCCATTCGCGCATCGGCGGGATCGGCTTGCGTAGCGTTCGCGGGTAGTGCCAAAAGGCCGAAAAACAGCGCTAAAAGCAGCGCCGTTATCCATGTCGCGACACTCCGTAGCCGTTTTCTTCCACGCATACCGCGTTCTCTCCCATCACGCAGGAACGTCGCAGATGGTTCAGGTGAAATCGGTATCGAACTGCACGACGATCTCGTAGCGGGGGTCGAGCTGCTTGGCATAGGCGGCGAGCTTGCGCCTTAACCCCTCGCGATCCGGGTAATCGTCCGGCAGGAGGCAGTCGAACACCAGATTGACCTGCAGTTGTCCGGGCACCATACGAAAATCGTGCAGGGTAAGCCGTTTGTCCTCGTTTTGCAGGAAGGCCGCCATTTTCCTATGCGCCTCGTTAACGGCCGGATCATCGGTCACGGTGGGGTCCATATGGATGCACACTACGATGCCCAGATCGTTTTTCAGGTCACGCTCAGCCCTGTCCACCGTTTCATGCACGGCCACGATATCCCCCGTGGCGCTGACCTCCGCGTGTACCGACGCGATACAGCGTCCGGGCCCGTAATCGTGCACCACCAGATCATGCACGCCGCGGATGCCCTCGTAGGAGAGCAGTTTGTTTTTAATCTCCAGCGTCAGCTGAGGGTTGGGTTTCTCCCCCAGCAGTCGGTCAACCGTGTCCTTGCATACGTCAATGCCTGTTTTGAGTACAAACAGCGCGACCAGCACGCCGATGTAACCGTCGATCCGCCAGTCCAGAAGCGTTTGCAGGATAACGCTGATCAGCACCGCGCTCGTGGCGGCCACGTCGCTTATACTGTCGTTGGCGGCGGCAGCCAGCGGTTTACTGTCGATAATGCGTGCAATGGTGCGGTAATAAAAAAATAACCATAATTTTACGAGCACGGATGCGGCCAACAGCACCATAACCGGCCAGCTGGCGGTAAGCGCCGCGGGATGCATAATCGCATCCACGCCGCTGAGCAGCAGTTTTCCGCCCGCCAGCACAATCAGTAACCCCACCGCAAGCGCGCCGATATATTCCATGCGCCCGTGGCCGAAGGGATGTTCCTTATCCTGGGGTTTGGCAGCCAGACGTACGGAAATCAGCGACATCACGCTGCCGGCGGCATCGGAAAGGTTGTTGACGGCGTCCGCCGTAACGGCCAGCGAACCGCTGAATATGCCCAACAGAAACTTAACCGCCGAAAGCAGCACGTTCACAGCGATACCCGTGCTGGCCCCTAATGTGCCGTATGCCTCGCGCACGGTGTTCTCTGTGGTCTGGGTATGGTTCTTAACAAAGTGCCTTATCAGCCATGTGGTCACGGCCGACGCCTCCTTTAACCTTGGGTTCCCATGGCGTCGCCGCCGGATGCCCGCCCGATACAGGCGTAACAATAATTAAATTATTATACTACGGTATCGGCTCGTTTGCAAGCTCCGGCGCCGTTCGCGTCCCCGCCGCAAAGAGTCTCCCGACGCTCGCCGCGGCGTGAATTTCCAGCCCCACATTGACGAAAGACACGCGCCGCCTTATAATGGAACGGAATCCAAAAACGTAGCGGCACGTGAGAAGGAGCATTCATGGACGTGACAGCGACTTCGGGCACGTGGAAAAAGGCTCTGTGGCAGGGTGTCGCGTTCGCGGCGCTGTGGGTGTGTACCTATCTTTTCCCCCCGTTAGCGCCTTTTCTATCCTTTCTATTACCGCTGATCGTCTGCCCCGCGTTTGAAAAGGGGCTGATTTGGTTCGCGCTCAGCCTGCCCATCGCGCCTATGACCGCCTATCTGCTCGGCGGCGGGGATTGGGCGATGGTGCTTTTGCTGCCGGTATGCCCGTACCTGTGCCTGTTGGTTCTTTCGCAGGCTCGCCGCCGGCGGATTGGCCTGCACGCCGAGATCGCGGGATGCTTTGCGGCCTTTGTGCTCGGTGGGCTGGGGATGCTCGCTCGCCTTGGCATGCTGCTGGGCGGGGCGCTGTTCCCGCAGCTATCGGACACCATCGTGACCACATTGCAGCATTCAGTACTGGGCGGGGGCATCCTGTACCGGCTGGTGACGCTGGGAGTGCTTGCCGTACCGGACGCTTATGCCAACTCCGCAGCCATACAACTGGGTAATCTGGTAGTGTTGGACCCGGGTCTGCAACGGGAGCTGCTCAACATGCTCCGGCTCCGCCTTACCGAGAGCTTCGCCCAGTGGATCCCCACGATTCTGATGCAGGGTGCTGTGATCTTCGGAATGTGGACGGCGCTGACAACGGCGCGCGCTCATGCGCGCAAGAACGCTGCAGCCCTTCCCCCGCCGTCGTTCAGGCAACTGTCACTCACTCGTTCCGAGCAGGGTTACATGCTCGTTCTGTGCCTGATCGCGCTGTTGGCCGGGTTTTCCGAGGATTCGTTCCTCTCTGTGCTATCCACGCTGACCTATGCGGCCTTCGCCGCGGTCTATCAGCTGCTGGGCGCGGCGGTTACCGTGGATTTGCTTTCACGCCGTCATCCGAACCGTAGCGTTCTATACGGGGTTCTCACCGCGCTGGTGTATCTGGTCGTGCCCTTCGCGCTCTTCCTGCTGGGTGTGGCCGACCAGTTCATCCATCTGCGCAGTACAGGCCCACAAAAACCGGAGGAGGAGTAACACCATGAAAGTCATCCTGCTGTGCGACGTCAAGGGCACTGGCAAGAAAAGCGAGATTCTCAACGTTTCCGACGGATTCGCCCGCAATTATCTGTTTCCGCGCAAATGGGCGATGGAAGCCACGCCCACAGCCGTCAAGGAAGTGGAACGCAGGCATGCGCTGGAAGAGAAACTGGAAGCCGAGCGCCGCGAGGAAGCCGCCAGCAAGGCGGCCGCGCTGAAGGGAAAAACCATCCGGCTTACCGCCAAGTGCGGCGAAAAGGGCCGGCTGTACGGCAGCATCACCGCGCAGGAAATCGCCGACGCGCTGCGGGAGCAGCACGGCGCGGACGTGGATAAGCGCAAAATCGAATGTGAAGCCATCCGCCAGGTGGGAGAATACGACGCGACGGTATGGGTATACAGCGGCGTAACCGTGAAGATGAAAATCGTTGTAACCGCGGTCGCCAAATAAACGTCCCTCTGCCCGCGCCCCTGGCGCGAAGAGCGGCAAGGAAAGGAGGCGAACCGTTTTGGATGCACAGGAATTGATGCGCATCGCACCTCCAAGCAGCGTGGATGCGGAACGCTCGGTGCTGGGCGCCATGCTGCAGGACACCGGCGCGGCGACCGTCGTATTTGAAACCCTGATGCCGGAAGATTTTTATGCGGCCGAACACCGCGAGATTTTCGATGCGATGCGCACACTGCAAATCGCCGGTTCGCCTATCGACGTGATGACCGTCGGCAACGAGCTTTCCCGCCGCGGAACGCTGGAAGGCATCGGAGGCGCCGCTTACCTGCTGGAGGCATACCGTTACGTCCCCACAACCGCCAATACCCGCTCCTACGTGCAGATCGTGCGGGAAAAAAGCACCATGCGCAAGCTAATCGCCGCCTGCCGCCGCATTGAAGAGCAATGCTACGGGCAGATGGAACCGTTGGAGGCCGTTTTGCGCAACGCCGAACGCTCCATTTTTGACATCGTTATGAACCGCGGCGGCATGGAAACGCTGCAGCCGCTCAACGCCGTGCTGGTGCGCACATTTGACAAAATCGAGGAAATGAGCCGCCTGAAAGGCAAGCTCGCGGGCGTGCCTACGGGGCTGTACGACCTGGATCGCATGCTCACGGGTCTGCACGGCGGCGAGCTGATCATCGCGGGTGCGCGCCCCGCTATGGGCAAAACCGCGCTGGCATTATACATTGCGCATTTCGCGGCGACCCGGACGCATAAATGTGTCGCCGTTTTCAGCTTGGAAATGCCCCGCGAGCAGATCGGCATGCGTATTTTAAGCAACGCCGCCAATATCAATATGCAGCGCGTGCGCAACGGCATGCTCAGCGACGATGAGTGGATGAAGCTTGGCGACAGCCTGAACCGCCTCAGCGGCAGCCGTATCTTCATCGACGATTCTTCAGGCCTCACGCCTTCGCAGGTGCGCAGCCGCGCCCGACGGCTGATGATGGAGCAGGGTCTGGATCTGATCGTGGTGGACTATCTGGGGCTGATGAGTTCCGACAAACACGCGGAAAACCGCCAGTTGGAAGTCAGCGAGATTAGCCGCGGTCTGAAGGGCGTGGCACAGGAATTGAAGGTGCCGCTTTTGGCCTGCGCGCAGCTTGCGCGCGCCAACACCAGCCGTGCCAACAAACGCCCGCAGTTAAGCGACCTGCGCGATTCCGGCAGCATCGAGCAGGACGCAGACGTGGTGCTGTTTATCCACCGCGAAGGCTATTACCAGACCGAAACGCAGGATGAAAATCGAACGGACGATACCCAGGGCGAGATCATTGTCGCCAAACAGCGCAACGGCCCTGTGGGCACCGTGAACGTAGAATGGCAGGCGGAATTCGCCCGCTACGTCAACCTCCCCGGCACACGCGTGCCGATATACGCGGATGAAGCGCAGGAATGAGGAACATAATGCAACAGGCTTCAGTAGATACCCTGGCCAAAGACGAGCATTTTGAGGGCTTCGTGCTGGTACGCTCCAGCGACCAGCGCACCGGCAGCAACGGCGGCAAATACCTGGATCTGACCCTGGCGGACCGCTCAGGCGAAGTAAACGGCAAGCTGTGGGACGGTAACGTTCCCCCGCCGCCGGCGGGCAGCGTGGTAAAGGTACGGGGAACGACACAGGAATATAACGGCCGTCTGCAGTTGCGCATCGAAAAACTCCGCCTGGTGGAGGAAACCGACGAGGTGGATATGTCGCTGCTCACGCCCAGCGCGCCCGAACCTCCCGAAGCCATGCTCGCGGAACTCCAGGCCGCCCTGGACGCTATGCAGAGCGATCCCCTGCGCCGGATCGTAAACGAAGTGCTCTCCGGCTGCCGGGAAAAGCTATTGTATTTCCCAGCCGCACAGCGCATCCACCATGCGGAACGCGGCGGGCTGCTCCACCATACCACGGGGATGCTCCAGCTTGCCAAGGCGGTGCTGCCCGTGTATCCGCAGCTCAACGCCGATCTGGTGATCGCGGGAGTGATCCTGCATGATCTGTGCAAGACGGAGGAGATGGACAGCAATCTTTTAGGCGTGGTACGGGATTACACCGAGGAAGGGCTGCTGCTGGGACACATCGTGCTGGGTGTGGAACGCATCGCCCAGGCCGCGCGCACGGTCGGGGTAGAGGGCGAACCCGTACTGCTGCTGGAACATATGATGCTCAGCCATCACGGCGAAGAAGCCTTCGGCAGTCCGCGTAAGCCCATGTTTCCCGAGGCGGAGATGCTGCATTGGCTGGATCTGCTGGACGCACGTATGAACGAGATGGGAACGACGCTGGACAGGCTCGCCCCGGGCGTGTTCAGCGAACGGCTCTGGTCGCTGGAACGTCGCCTGTACCACCCGCGCTACGACGAGCTTACGCCGGAAGGTTGACGCCTTTACGGCAAAATGATACAATGGCGATGCATTGGAATCCCAAAACATTTCCCAATAACGCCGTCATTACAGGATCGACGCGCCGCCCGGCCGCGTCAGGATCGGAGGGAACCCCTATGAAGCGTAAATGGCTTGCGGTACTGTGCCTGTTGGCGATTGCAGCGCTCCTGACCAGTTGCCAGGGGCAGCAAAACAATCAGGTCTTTACCGAGGTTACGCAATATCTAGGTCCGGCGACCGCTACGCCCGTGCCCACGGATAGCACCACAACCAGCGGCACGGACACAAGCGGGGGCGAAAGCATCTTTGCCAGCAATCCCTACGTCGTAGCCACCGATGAGAGCTTTACCGCGTCGGACGCGCTGGGCGAAGAAGACACCCAGGACAACGGCGTCTACGTCGGCAGCGATACCGCGGCCATCGGGCAAATCGACACAGTGTCGACCGTTTACCCTTACGCGGGCAGCACTCCCATACCGCTGGACCCGGTGGATGCGCCCACGCCCACGCCGCGCCCAACCCTGACCTTTACCTATGTGCTCTACGACGTGCCTACGCTGGGTTTGTCTTTCGAAGGCCCCGCCGGCTGGGTGCCGGATGACAGCGTCAAAGATGTCTTTACCCTTACCGAGCCGGAAGATCAGATCAAGGAAGGGCAGTTAGGCGTCGTTACCCTGTATGCCGCGCCGGTCAACAGCAATTACACCGAAAGTGAGCTGGTCACGGAGATCAAGCAGCGGCTGGATACCATCAGCGCGACGAACTTCACGGAATGGAAACCCAGCTATACCGCCACGCGCTACCTGATGGGCAGCAAGGGTGTATACGCCAACTACAGCGGTACGATGACCGACGGCACGCAGGTCGGCGGGCGCATCCACGCCGTATGCCTGGATAAGGTGCTATACTGCATCCAGGTCACCTATCCCCTGAACTTCAAGGACGATTACTTGAATATCTTTGCCAAGGCTCGCGAGACGATCAAACGAACCGGTATCTGATCGGCATCCGGGCGCGCGCGGACAAGGTTTCGCGCGCGTCTTTTTAGTGTTCAAAGAAACCCGCGTTTTCTTCGCTTGTGCGGCCGGACAGCGGGAAACGCAAACGGGACATAAAAACGCCCCCTCCGAAGCGGAGGAAGCGTTTGATGCACCGTTAGGTGCGCCGTTACTTAATACTGGTTGTTCTGACGATTACGCTCGAAGCAATCGCGGCAGTAAACCGGACGATCGCCGCGGGGCTGGAACGGCACCTGCGTGGTGCAACCGCAACCGTCGCAGATCACTTCGTACATCTGGCGCTCGCCACGGCTGGGATTCTGCGAGGCGCGACGGACGGAGCGGCAGGCGGGGCAACGGGTGGGCTCGTTCTGGAAGCCCTTGTCCGCGAAGAATTGCTGCTCGCTGGCGGAGAATACGAATTCAGCGCCACAGTCGCGGCAAGTCAGGGTTTTGTCTGCATACATGATGGTTCCCTCCAAATAGTTAATCTTTGTCCCAGACTTTCCAGTGATTTGGGTATTGGGTTTCCAATCTTTCGGACATAGATGAAAGAAGGAGGAAGAACCTAAACCTAATTTACCTTGGCTGGGTCAACGCGTTTATTATAGCATGATGCCAAACATTTGTACAGATTTCCAACCAAATTTCATGCTATGGTATAGGTTTGCGCGATGGTGCTGCCGGCACCTCAGCTCGGCAATCCCGTCATATGGTAACATTAACGACTTCCAGACACTTTTCAAAAGAGGCGCAATCCTTTATATTAATATGTGTTTTATGTTATTATGACGATTTGGTAAACTCATACATTTGTCAACGAGGTTATTAATATGAATTATATCGATCTTGGCCGCAGGATTCGCAAACAGCGCACACAACGCAGCTGGACACAGGAAGCGCTGGCGGAGCGCGTGAACGTTTCCACCTCTTTCGTAGGGCATGTGGAGCGCGGCACGCGCAAGGCAAGCCTGGAGACATTGGTTGCCATGGCAAACGTTCTGGATGTGAGCTTGGATTATCTGCTTGCGGGCAGCATGAACAACAGCGTCATCGGCCCCATGCCCAAGGCGCTCAGCACGCAACAGCGTTCCGCGCTCAAAGAGATCCTTTCCACCATTCAGGATAACCTTTCTGAATGGGAAAAGGACGATTAACCACGCCTTTTCCACGACGCGAAGGCTGGGTATCCAATGGTATACCTACAACAATAAGCGGCCTGGCCGCTTTTTTAATTGTATCCCGCCACAAGTACCCGGGCATCCGTAATGTACGGAGCCGAACACCAGTGTTAAAAACAGGTAAAGACCCCTTTCGCGTTTCAGGCGCACTCTGTACTCATCGTCAGGGCGCGCTTGAAACGCGAAAACGCAGTTCCGTTGGGCGGATATACGCACAGTAGCCGGACGGTTTCCCGTCCGGCCGCCTTTTGCTCCGCTTTAACCTATTCCTTTTTACGAAAGCATCTCCCCCACCACATCCTCCATGGTGTAGCGTCCGGCGGGTTTCCCCGCCAGGAAACGGGCAGCTCTGAGCGCCCCCTGCGCAAACAGCGCGCGGTTCTCCGCCCGGTGCGTAAGCAAAATCTCTTCCCCGTTGCCGTAAAAGCCGATCTCGTGTTCCCCGGCCACAGTGCCGCCCCGCACCGCGTGCAGGCCGATCTCCTCGTTCGTGCGCTGCTGCGTAAGTCCCTGACGGCCGTAAACGGGCCGCACAGTTCCGCCCTTAGCCTGACGCACGGCATCGTAAAACATCAGCGCTGTGCCGCTGGGGCTGTCGAGCTTTCGGCGATGGTGCTTTTCGATAATCTCCACGTCATAGCCGTCACCCAGCGCGCGTGCCGCGATGACAGCCAACTGGCGCATTACGCTGATTCCAAGACTCATATTCGCGCTTTGCAATATCGGCAGAGTTTCAGCCGCTTTGGTTATGTCGCGCTGCTCTGCCTCCGAATAGCCCGTAGCGCACAGCACCAGCGGCATACGGGCGGCGAGGGCGTACGTGAGCAAAGCGGGCAGTCCGTCGGCGCGGGAAAAGTCAATCAGCACATCCGCCCCGGCTGTGATCAACGCATATTCATTCACAAGAGGAAAACCTATCTCCTGCCCCTGATACGCCACGTCCACACCGCATACGATCTGCTCCCCGGCGTCCGTAGCCATACCAGCCAATTCCTTACCCATGCGGCCCAGCGCGCCGCCGATGATGATTTTCATGTTATTGCCTCCATTGAAAAGCAGTCGGACGCTTGCCCGACTGTCGAAAGTCGTTACGCCCGTCCCGATGGCAAACAGCATTTACAGCTGCACGCCAAAGTCCAGCAGCGCCTGACGCAATTTCGCCCGGTTCTCTTCACCCATCGGCACCAGCGGCAGGCGCACCTCGCCGTCGCAAAGGCCCATCATCTCCATGGCGGCCTTGCAGGGGATGGGGTTGACCTCCACAAACAGCGCGCGGATCAGCGGCATCAGCGACAGCTGGATAGCAAGCGCCGCCTCATGCTCGCCTGTCATGGAGCGCCGCATCATCAGGGACATCGTTTCCGGCAGCACGTTGGCCACCACCGACACGACACCCTTCGCGCCCAACCCCATCAGCGGTATCGCCGTATCGTCGTTGCCGCTGTAAATCGCCAGCCTGTCCCCCACGCGGCGAAACTTCTCCATCATCAGGGGCAGGTTGTAACTGCTCTCCTTAAGTGCCACAATCTGTTCGCAATCGGCCAGCCGGGCCAGCACATCGGGGTCAATATCGATGGTCGTGCGGCTGGGAACGTTGTAGATCATCACAGGGAGATTGGTGTTCTCCGCGATGGTCATAAAATGGCGGTACAGCCCTTCCTGCGAGGTTTTATTGTAATAGGGAGTCACCACCAGCTGTGCCACGCAGCCCAGATCCTCATAGCGGCGTGCGGTGTCAATGACCTCCTGCGTGCAGTTGGTGCCCGTTCCGGCAATCACCGGCACACGGCCGCCGACGGCCTTGAACACCGTACGTACGGTCAGTTCCCGTTCGTCGGCGGTCATGGTGCTTGGTTCGCCCGTGGTGCCGCAGGCGACGATCGCCGCAATGCCGCCTGCCAACTGCCGCTCCACCAACCGTTCGATGGCAGCGGTATCCACCCGGCCGTTCTTAAACGGCGTTACCAGCGCGACCGCGCTTCCTTCAAACAAAGAAGCCATTCATCCGACCTCCCAGCTCGTTTCAAACCATGGAAGCGAACGCCGCTGCGTTCCCTTCCCCCGTCCGGCATGCCCTTCCCAAACGCGTAAAGCGTTGCGGGAAGTTATTTGGCTTGGATATACCCCATCTTGCACAGGTATTCGGCGCTCAGCACACCGCCGCCCGCCGCGCCGCGGATGGTATTATGGCTCAGGCAGACGAACTTATAGTCCAGCACCTGATCCTCGCGCAGACGGCCGATGGTGATACCCATGCCGTGCCCGAAATCACGATCCAAACGCGTTTGCGGGCGGCTGGGATCCTCGAAATAGTACAGGAATTTTTCAGGGCTGCTGGGCAAACCCATCCCTTCGGTCAGGGGATGGCAGTTGGCCCACCGCTCCAGAATCTGCTCCATTGTCGGTTTCTTGCCGAATTTTACGCTCACGGCGGCCATGTGGCCGTCGGTACACGCCACGCGCAGGCATTGGGCGCTGATAGTAGGTTCCACGGCGCTGACGATCTGCCCGTTCTGCACGTCGCCAAAGATCTTCATCGGCTCGCGCTCGCTCTTTTCATCCTCGCCTGCGATATAGGGAATCACGTTATCCAGCATTTCCGGCCAGCTTTCAAACGTCTTACCCGCGCCGCTGATGGCCTGATAGGTACACGCGATTACGCTTTGCGGCTCAAAATCAAGCAACGGCCACAGTGCCGGCACATAGCTCTGGATGCTGCAGTTGGGTTTGACGACGATAAAGCCGCGCTTCGTGCCAAGCCGTTTGCGCTGCGCTTCAAGCACCGCGACATGCGCGCCGTTGATCTCCGGAATCAGCATGGGTACGTCGGGCATCATGCGGGTGGCGCTGTTACTGCTGATGACCGGCACTTCGGCCTTGGCGTAACGCTCTTCCAGCGCCAGCGTCTCATCCTTTTTCATACTGACGGCGCAAAAAACGAAGTCCACCTGCCGGGCGATCGTTTCCACGTCGTCGGCGTCCAGCACCGGCATATCGGCGACCGCCTCGGGAATCGGCGTGCCGGGGAAAGCCCAGCGTTTGGCAACCGCCTCGCGGTATATCTGCCCGGCGCTGCGGCTGCTGGCTGCAAGGCAGGTAATGGTAAACCAGGGATGGTCTTTCAGAAGCAGCATAAAACGCTGCCCGACCATGCCCGTTGCTCCGATAATACCAACACGATACTTCTGCATAACGAACACCTCGTTTTCTGTCGGGCGGCAGCCTCTGTTTGATTCAAAGCCGCGCCTGCCCGAGGATTCCAGCCAAGCATAACATGATTGTTTTCGCTTGTCAAACAGGGAAAAGGGGAGCGTGAAACGCTGTGTTTTGTGGTGGTTGCGCTCACCTCGGCGCATTATGATGTGCGCCCTGTAGGGCGCGGGGGGTGTGCGCCCTGCGGGGTATGCCAAAGGGCTTTGCGCTCGCCCTTTGGGAACCTTCGCAGTCGCCTTTCTACACGGCGGGCTGAGCGCGAGAGGTTGCCTTGGGAGTACAGGATAGTCGTCCGAGCACACCGCGCTTGTCCGCACGTCCGATGGACGTACGTACGCGCGGTATGCCCGACCGACAAGCCTGTCCATCCTGTCGGCGACCCCTTGCGCTTCCCGCCTGCATTACTAAAGCGACAGGGAGAGAACGGTGTTGGAGGCGGCTTGGTTACAAACCGGCATATGTCGGTTCTTTCAAGGCGACGGGAGGGAACGCCTCGGCGAAAAAGAGGTTCGCTCATTCGGGTTGGGTGCGAAAGTGTAATTCGAAACGAGCTATTGGTCGGTTTCGCGCGTCAACATTGTGTGCAGCAGTTCCGAAAGCCGCTCTGGGTTAGCTTTGCCGCGCGTGAACGCCATGGCTTTGCCCATAAGCGCTTTTTCCACAGTGAGCTTGCCTTTGCGGTAGCTTTCTACCAGCGCCGGATTTTCCGCAATCGCCTGTTGAACGGCGGCAATTAGCGTCGCGTCATCGCAGACGGTGAATAGTTCGTGGCTCTGGGCGTAGGCTTCGGGGTCGCAATCCTCTATGAACAGTGCGGCGAGAATCTTCTTGCCAGTGGAGCTGTTCACGCGACCCTGCGCGATCAGGTCGGAGAGTTTGGCCAGGTGTGCGGGCGATATCGGCAGGGACGCCCTTCCTTCGGGCGCGCTTTCCCCCTTCTTTTCCGCCTCGGCGGCGCGTGCGCTGAGCAGCGCGAAAACCTCGCCCTGCAAAAGGTTCGCCACACCAACGGGAAATTGAGCTGTGCCTGTGGCTTCTTCGAAGTATTCCGCCAGCCAGCGTTCGGCGGTCAGCTGTTCGGCAGCGTAGGGGGTCAGCCCGTACGTTTGCACGTAGGTTTCGCGGCGGGCGTCCGGCAGGGCGGGGATCGCGGCGAGGATGGCCGCCATATCCTCATCCGTCAGGCGCGTTTCAGGCAGATCGGGGTCGGGAAAATAGCGGTAGTCCGCGCTGTTTTCCTTGCGGCGCATGGTGGAGGTTTTCCCCGTTTTCTGGTCGTAGCGCCGCGTTTCCTGTACGATTTCCTCGCCAGCTTCCAGCGCCGCCACCTGCCGCTCGTACTCGGCCTGTATGGCGCGTTCCACGCTCTGGAAGGAGTTGAGGTTCTTCATTTCCGAACGCACGCCGAGGGGGTCGCCCGGGTGGCGGATGCTAAGATTGACGTCACAGCGGAGGCTGCCCTCGTTCATCCGGCAATCGCTGACGTTGATATAGGTTAAAATGGCGCGCACCTTGCGCAGGTAGGCCACCGCTTCCTCCGCCGAGCGGATGTCCGGCTCGCTGACAATCTCGATCAGCGGCACGCCACAGCGATTCATATCCAGCATCGTGCCGATTTTATCATCGTGCAGCAGCTTGCCCGCGTCCTCCTCGATATGGATACGGGTGATGCCGATTTTCTTTTCGCCTTCCGAGGTCTGCACGGTAAGCCATCCGTTTTCGCATAAGGGGCGATAAAACTGGCTGATCTGGTACGCCTTGGGCAGGTCGGGGTAAAAGTAGTTTTTCCGGTCAAAGCGGCTTACGTGATGCACATGACAGTTGAGCGCGAAGCCCGCCATAGCCGCATGGCGCAGCACCAGCCCGTTAAACACGGGCAAAGCGCCGGGCAGACCCATGCACACGGGGCAGACGTGAGTGTTGGGCTCTGCGCCGAAGTCTGTTCGGCAGGAACAGAACACCTTACTTTTCGTGTTGAGTTCCACGTGCGTTTCCAGGCCGATCACCATTTCCCATTTCACGCTGATTCGCCTCCTTTGCGCAGGTGTTCGTAAGGCCGGATGCCGAGGTTAGGCTTTGTCTCCCGCTCGTAGGCGGCGGCGATGGAAAGCAGCGTGGGCAGGCTGTCGCGCGCGCCCAGCAGGCTCATGCCAACGGGCAGCGTCACCCCGTCCTCCGTGGCGTTCCCGCAGGGAACGCTCACGTTGGGCAGGCCTGTGAGGTTGGCGGGTACGGTGTACAGGTCGCCCATGTACATTTCCATCGGGTCGGCGGTCATCGCTCCAAGGCGGTAGGCGTAGGTCGGCGCAACGGGGGTCAGCAGCGCGTCGCAGGTCGAAAGCGCCTGCCCAAACTCGTAACGCAGCAATTCCCGCGCCTGCTGGGCTTTCAGATAATATTGATCCTGATAGCCGCTGCTCAGTGCGAAGGTTCCCAGCATAATGCGGCGCTTGACCTCGATACCGAAACCTTCCTCCCGGCTCTTGCGGTAAAGCTCGTCCAGATCGGCATATTCTTTCACGCGGTAGCCGTAGCGCACCCCGTCGAATCGGGCAAGGTTGCTGCTGGCTTCGGCGCTGGATAGCACGTAATAAGCGGACAGCGCATACGGCAGCGAAGGGATGCTCGTTTCCACCACGTTGGCGCCCATGGCCCGCAGCTGCTCCGCCGCCGCCTGCACCGCGTGGTATACAGGCATGGCCAGCCCCTCGCCGAAGCATTCTTTGGGCAGGCCGATGGTCAGCCCTGCCAGCGAATCAAACGTGCGCAGCGTACAATCGGAGGCAAGCGTAGCATCGCTGGTCGCGTCCCTGGGATCGTAGCCGGCGATCACGCTCATCATAAGCGCGGCGTCCTCCGCAGTTTTGGCAATCGGGCCGATCTGATCCAGCGAGCTTGCGAACGCCACCAGCCCGTAACGGCTCACCGCGCCGTAGGCGGGTTTGACCCCGACCACGCCGCAGAAGGACGCCGGCTGGCGGATGCTGCCGCCCGTATCGCTGCCCAGCGCAACCGGAGCCATGCCCGCGGCCACCGCCGCCGCCGCGCCGCCGGAGGAACCGCCGGGCACCCGGTCGGACGCCCAGGGGTTGTGGCAAACGCCGAATGCGCTGTTTTCGTTGCTGCTTCCCATGGCAAACTCGTCCATGTTGCATTTGCCCAGCAGCGGCATGCCCGCGTTACGCAGCTTTTGTACGGCGGTAGCGGTGTAGGGCGATACGAAATCGGCAAGCATCTTGCTTGCGCAGGTGCATTTGCGCCCTTCCACCAGCATATTGTCCTTCACCGCGACGGGAATACCGTCCAGTGGGGAAAGCAGTTTGCCCGCCTTGCGGCGCTCATCGCTCTGCGCTGCTTCCGCCAGGGCACTTTGCGTATAGACGTCCAAATAGGCGAAAATAGCTTCATTCTGGGCGGCGATACTGCTTAAATACGCTTGCGTGATCTCCACGGAGGTTGTTTCGCCTTTTGCCAGCGCGGCAATCAGTTCACGCACCGTCAGTTTGCACAGTTCGGAATAGGTTCGCATATCGGGGCTCCTTTCAGGCGCTTAGGAAAACACTCCCGCACGCTATTCGAAGGTCTTGGGCACGGTGATGTAAGGACCGCTGACGGTCTTGGCGTTTAGCAGCACCTTGGCAAGCGGGAAGCTCTCCCCCGCCTCGTCCGTGCGGACGTTGACGCCGCGTTCGTTGCGTGGGCGCGGGTGCTGGGGCGCCTGCCTGTCCAGCGCGGCCAGTTCCCCGGCGAAATCCACAATGCCCAGAAAATCCTTATCCATGGCTTTTTCATCGCTGGCGGAAAGACTTAACATGCTTAAGAGCGCCGTGTTAAGCACAGTTTCGCGGGTTAATTGCTCCTCGTGCTCGCGCTTTGCTTCCTCGGCGACGTTCACGCCCAGCTTGAGTTCCTCCAGCTGTTTGGGGTCCACAAAATCCGGCGCGCCCGTCATGGGGCAGCTCGCGTCCTTGATTTTGGGGAAAGCGATCACCTCGCGCAGGGAGCTGGCGCCGGTCAGCAGCATGCAAAGCCGATCCAGCCCGAAGGCAAAGCCCGCGTGCGGCGGCGTGCCGAAACGGAACGCGCCCAGCATGAAACCGAAGCGCTCCCGCGCCTCCTCCTTGGAAAAGCCCAAGGCGCTAAAAACCCTGCCCTGGATGTCCGCGCGGTGGATACGAACGCTGCCGCTGCCCAGCTCCACACCGTTGAGCACCACGTCGTACGCCTGGCTGCGCACCTGCGGTTTGGTAGCGTCGTCCAGCATCAGGTCGAGGTCTTCCTCATAGGGCATGGTAAAGGGATGGTGCATGGCGGCGTAGCGGTTTTCATCCTTCTTATACTCAAACATCGGGAAATCGGTGACCAGCGCAAACTGGAACTGGTTTTTATCCACAAGCCCCATCATTTCCGCGCAGCGCACGCGCAGGCCGCTTAACACGCGGCGAGCCATATCCAGCTGATCGGCGCAGAAGAGCAGAAAATCGCCATTCGCAAGGCCCGTTTTCTCTTCCAGCGCGCGCCAGCTTTCGGCATCGAAGTATTTGGGCAAAATGCTGTTGATCTCCCCGTCCGTCTTGTAGAGAATCCACGCCATACCCTTGGCGCCGAGCTTTTGGGCGTGGAGGGTCAGTTGCTCGATAGAGGTGCGGGTGAAAGCAGCCCCGCCGCCCTTGACGTTGATGGCGCGCACCACGCCGCCGTGCTTGAGCGCGTCGGTGAACACCCCGAAGGTGGATTGTGCCGCGATCTCGCTCACATCCGTGATCGGCAGGTCGAAGCGCAGATCGGGCTTGTCGTTTCCATAAACGTCCATGGCTTCCTGCCAAGTAATGCGTTTGAAAGGCAGATCCAGCGACCGCTTCATCACCCGCTCGAAAAGCGAGGTAAACACGTCTTTGAGCAGGGAAAGAATGTCCTCCTGCGTGACGAAGCTGCACTCCAGATCCACCTGTGTAAACTCAGGCTGGCGGTCGGCGCGCAAATCCTCATCACGGAAACACCGCGCCACCTGATAATACTTATCCACACCCGCAACCATTAATAGCTGCTTATAGATCTGCGGGCTCTGGGGCAAAGCATAGAACGTGCCGGGATGAACGCGGCTGGGCACCAGATAATCGCGCGCACCCTCCGGCGTGGACTTGCACAGGATGGGGGTCTCCACCTGTAAAAAGCCCTTTTCCGTCAGTATCTGTTCCGCCTCGCGCTGCAAACCCGCACGGAAGCGCAGAGCTTCCAGCATTTTTGGGCGGCGCAGGTCGAGGTAGCGGTACTGCAGGCGCAGTTCCTCGCGGATCGGCTCATCGTCCGTGAGAGAGAAGGGCAGCGCCTCGGCGACGGAAAGCACCTCCATGCTTTCGGCGGCTAACTCCACTTCCCCCGTCGGGAGCACGGCGTTATAGGTGCTTTCATCCCGCAGGCGAATCTCCCCGGTAATGCGCACCACGCTTTGGTTGCGCAGCCGTTCCGCCGCGGCGAAGCTGTCCGCGTCCACGAGGGAGAGGTCGAACACCGCCTGCAGCGTGCCTTCCCGGTCGTGTACGTCCACGAAGATCACGCCGCCCATATCCCGGCGGGTGAGCACCCAGCCGCATACGGTCGCCTGCTGCCCGATGTGCTCGCGGCGCAGGCTGCCGCAGTATTGCGTACGATACATGGGTTGCATCCTCCTTGTTTGTTTCGGAGCGTTTTGGGTATTAAAAAACCTTCCACCCCGAATGTTCTTCGGGGCGGAAGGCGATTGCTCATCTTCCGCGGTACCACCCGCATTGGTCGGTTACCCGGCCCGCTCTTTGATGGAAACACCGCCGTGCCGCACTTGGACGGTCACAACGCGATTTCCCTCCGCTGTATCGGGCGTACCCGTCCGCTTCTACTGCGCTGCCCGGAGGCGGCTTTTCGAGCGGATGCTCAGGGCTGTTCTTCTCTCCGGTGAATCTGCCGCGTTTCCAGCATCGGCGGCTCTCTGGATGATTCGACCCCGGAGGTACTCCTCCCGTCATGGCCTTGCGCGCATTATACAGGCCGCTTTCGCGTTTGTCAAGCCCGCGCCGGTAAAATTGCGGTGAAGCGCTGAAGTTCGGGCCTGTGCCGCTCTCCGCGCCTTGACGCGCCTTACGCGGAATGCTACAATGGGCGAAACGCGGCCGTCTGCCGCCTGCCTGGGAGGAACGCATGAAAAGGCTTGCAATACTGCTATTGTGCCTGTTGGTCTGTCTGCCCGCCACGGGGCTCGGCGAAGATTTTTTAGTGAGCGACGCGCAGGAAACCACGGCGGAAACCGATGCCGGAGAAAGCATCGTGGATACGCTTAAAGGCGAGTTGTCCAACGCCGCCTCGTTTACGGCCGCGCTTGCCGCGCTGGACACCGGTAACCTGCTGGACGCGGTAAACGCCTTTACAAAGCTGGGTTCCACCTACGGCGCGGATCAGTACGCGGCTTACGCATACGCCCTGCTTTTGCGCCTCCGGGAAGAACCCGCCGAGGCTGAGGAACAGCTTCAAACCTTGAGCGGCTTTCTGGACAGCGATTATCAGCTGGCACTCACGCGGGCGTCCCAGCTGCACCGCTTCGCGCAGGACGGTAAATACGGCTACGTCGGCACAGACGGGGCATGGAGCATCGCCCCGCAGTTCGATTGGGCGGAGCAGGTGTTCCGCCTTGAAAGCGTGCCCGCACACGACCGGGGGAACACAGATTACGCGCCTCAGGAACTATACATGGTCGCTAAGGTGTTCGTCGGTCAGACGGAGGTAGGCGAAAGCGACGTCGTACCGCTGGAAGGGGCTTACGGCCTCGTTCGCAGCGACGGCGTGATAGCCGTACCCGCCCGCTATACCGACGTTTTATGGGCGGTCGATGGGTTTGCCGCCGTTACGGATGGAAGCGCCTGCACCCTGTACGATTTAGTCGCCGCCGCACCTGTCGGCGGACAGTACGAGGATA
>JAJFVI010000121.1 GCA_021371895.1 Eubacteriales bacterium
CGGAGGATATGCGCAGGTCGTGCCGATGGAAAATATCAACCTGCACTTTACCGGCGATATGCATGCCGTGACCGCCGCCAACAACCTCTTGTGCGCGATGGTGGATAACCACGTGCAGCAGGGTAACGCCCTGGGGATCGACTCCCGGCGCATCTGCTTTCGCCACTGCATGGATGTTAACGACCGCCAGCTGCGGCAGATTGTACAGGGGCTGGGCGGGAAGAAGAACGGTACGCCCCGCGAGGACGGCTTTGATATTACCGCCGCCAGCGAAGTGATGGCCGTGTTTTGCCTGGCTAAGGATCTGATGGATCTGAAAGCACGCCTCGGGCGTATGGTGGTCGGCTATAACTGGGCGGGCGAGCCGATGACTGCCGCGCAGATCGGCGCGGCGGGCGCGATGACGGCGCTATTGCGCGACGCGTTCGACCCCAACCTGGTACAAACGCTGGACGGTACGCCCTGCCTGATGCACGGTGGCCCGTTTGCCAATATCGCGCACGGCTGCAACAGCGTCGTCGCGACCACGCTGGCCATGAAAATGGCGGATTACGTGGTGACCGAGGCGGGTGTTGGCGCCGATCTGGGCGCGGAAAAGTTTTTGGATATCAAGTGCCGGATGAACGGCCTGTGGCCCAACGCCGTCGTGCTGGTGGCAACCCTGCGGGCGCTCAAGCACCACGGCGGCGCGGCGAAAGCTGATTTATCCAGCCCCAATCCGGCGGCGTTGGAAGCGGGCATGGCTAACCTGCTGCGTCACGTTTCCAACATCCGCGAAGTCTGGCGGCTCCCCGTGGTGGTGGCGATCAACCGATTTGCCACCGACGTAGACGGGGAAATCGCGTACGTCCGGGACACGCTTTTAAACATCGGCGTGGCCTGCGAACCGTGCGACGGTTGGGCGCAAGGCGGAAGGGGGGCGATCGCTTTGGCAGATGCAGTCTGTCGGGCTGCCGAGCGCAATTCCGCCCCCGAAACCAGCTTTACCTACGGGCTGGACGTTCCCCTGCGCGAGAAGATCACAGCGATCGCCACGCGCGTCTACCACGCCAAAGCGGTACAGTTCAGCGAGGAAGCCGCTAAGACGATTGCACAGCTGGAAGTCGGCGGCTATGGGCAATACCCCGTATGCATAGCCAAAACGCAGTACAGCATGAGCGATAATCCCGCCCTGCTGGGCGCGCCCGACGATTTCACGCTTGCCGTCCGCTCCGTACGTGTGAGCGCCGGCGCGGGTTTCGTGGTCGCGTTCACGGGAGACATCATCGCCATGCCCGGTTTGCCCAAGCAGCCTGCGGCGCTGGCCATCGACGTGGATGAAAACGGGGAGATTGTCGGCCTGTTCTAAAAAAACATTACCCCGCCGTCAAGGCGGGAAGAGGAGCGTATAGTATGCAAAATATGCAGATTGAACTTTTACAGCTGCTCCAGCAGGATTGCCGCCTGCCCCTGGAAAAGATCGCCGTAATGCTGGGTAAAACGCCGGAGGACGTCGGCGCGATGATCGACGACATGGAAAAACGTGGGATCATTCTGCGTTACTCGCCTGTGATCAATTGGGACAAGACCGATAAGGACCGCGTGGAAGCGATGATCGAGGTTCGCGTCACCCCGCAGCGGGACGAGGGCTTCGACGCGATCGCCAAGCGCATCTACCGCTTTGACGAGGTGAAGACCGTCTACCTCATGAGCGGCGCGTACGACCTGCTGCTGTTGGTGGAGGCGCACTCCCTCAAGGAACTGGGCTATTTCGTCAGCACCAAGCTAAGCGTTCTGGACAGCGTTACCGGCACGGCGACCCACTTTGTGCTCAAGCGCTACAAGAGCGACGGCGTCATCTTCGAGGGAGACACGCAGGATAAGCGAATGGCGGTGAATCCCTGATGGATTACAGCCAGTATTGGAATCCCGGCATCGCCGCCGTGCCAAAAAGCGGCATCCGCAAATTCTTCGATATTGTGCAAACCATGCCCGGTGCGATTTCGCTGGGCGTGGGTGAGCCGGATTTCGTAACGCCCTACCACATCCGCAACGCCGCCATCGACAGCATTCTGGACGGGGAAACGCAGTACACCAGCAACTGGGGCCGCCTGAAACTGCGCAAGCTGATCGGCCGCTACCTGGACGTGCGTTACGGGCTTCACTACGACCCCGAAAATGAAATCCTCGTCACCATCGGTGCGAGCGAAGCGATTGACCTGGCGATGCGCGCGCTGCTCACTCCCGGCGATGAGGTACTGGTGCCCGAGCCCAGTTACGTCAGCTACCAGCCCACGGTGGTATTCGGCGGCGGTGTGGCCGTGCCTATCCGCACCGATGCGAGCCGCAACTTCGTTTTGACCGCCGAGGATCTGGAAAAGGCGATCACCCCGAGAACTAAGATCGTTCTCCTGCCCTACCCCAACAACCCCACCGGCGCGATCATCGGCCGGGAGGCGCTCCAACAACTCAGGGACGTGATTGTCAAGCATGATCTGATCGTCATAAGCGATGAGATCTACTCCGAGCTCACCTACAGTGCCGAAGGCCACACGAGCGTCGCCGGCCTCCCGGAGATGCGTGAACGCACCGTGTATATTAACGGCTTCAGCAAGGCTTTCGCCATGACCGGCTGGCGCGTTGGCTACGTATGCGCACCCGCGCAGCTGATGGACGTGATGGTGAAGATTCACCAGTACACCATCATGTGCGCGCCCACGCAGGCGCAGGTGGCTGCCGAGGAAGCGTTGCGCCAGGGCTTGGAGGATGACTTCGCCGACGTCGCCACCATGCGGCAAAGCTACGACCACCGTCGGCGGCTGATGTACAAAGCATTTGGTAATATGGGGTTAAGCTGTTTTGAGCCGCTGGGCGCGTTTTACGTGTTTCCCAGCATCGCTGCAACCGGCATGACCAGCGAGGCGTTCTGCGAAAAATTGCTGCGTGAAAAAGCTGTGGCCTGCGTGCCGGGCACGGCGTTCGGCGCGTGCGGAGAAGGCTATATCCGCTGCTGCTACGCCACGGCGCTGGAGAAGCTGGACATCGCGCTGGACAAGATCGGCGCGTTCGTCCAAAACCTATAACCATTGCCGGGACGGGAGCGCCCGAGCCACCCGCCCCGGCTTTTTCTCAGGCTACCACAAGGAGGTAACGAATGCTTCGTAAGACCATCGCATTGCTTTTGCTATGTTGCCTGCTGCTGCCCGTGATGGCCGTCGCCACCGAGGACACCGATGAAGTGTCCGTCACGATTTTCGATTCGGAGGGTAACGACATCACAAATGCCGATGCCGCCGCCGACGCCGCCGTACCCGACGCAGATGCCACGGCTACCGTGGATCGCGCCGCCCCGGTATATGAGCCGGACGGTTCCATCGTGCTCAAGCTGACCTTCGGCGGGGATTTTACCATCGGGGATAACGTGCAGACCAGCGGTCAATCCTTCTTTGAAAAGGAGCTGGCCAAGCACGACGGCGACGTGAATTTTATCTTCCTGAACTATCGGGACATTCTCCAAAACGATGACTGGACGGTGCTCAACTTCGAAAGCACGCTGACCACCAGCGGCCGTAACCCCGATAAACTGGGGAATGACTTCCTCTTCCGCGCCGATCCCGCCTATGCCGCGGTGCTCTCTCAAAACGGCGTGGAGTGCGTTTCATTGGAAAACAACCATGTGCTGGATATGGGCGAGGAAGGCCTGGCGGAGACGAAAAAGACGCTTCTGGATACGGGCGTAAGCTACTACTGCGAAAGCGAACCGCTCGTGTTTACCCTGAAGGGTGTCAAAATGGGGATGCTCGCCTACCAGACGTTCGATCAGTACGATCGCCTGTTTACCAAGGTGCCGCAGGACGTGCAAGCCCTGAAGGCGCAGGGCTGCGAGGTGGTTGTCGTCAGCTTCCACTGGGGGGCGGAAAAGGACTATTACCCCAATGCGAACCAACAGAAGCTGGCAAAAATCACCGTCGACGCGGGCGCCGACCTGGTGGTGGGGCACCACAGCCACCGCATGAACCCCATTGAGCTGTACAACGGCAAATACATCGTTTATTCGCTGGGCAACTTTTGCTTTGCGGGCAACAACAAGCCCGATGACATGAGCACCTTTGTATTCCAGATTAAGCTGCGCGTTAAGGACGGCGTTTGTGAAAACGACGGATTTATCATCATCCCTTCACGCATCTCCTCAAACGCAAAGTATAACGACCTGATCCCAACCCCCTACACCAAACCGGAGAACATCGAAAGCGTGCTCAGCGTCCTTCGGAAAAATGGGCAGAAGGTGGACAACCCCGTGGAGGAATACCCGTTGAGCTGGGGGGACGCGGAGTAGCGCCCGCAACCGTTGGAACGGAGTGATTGCCATGGCTTACTGTGCCTATTGTAAAACACATATCTTCGACAGCAACCGCAAATGCCCCAATTGCGGCAGTACCCATTTTGTAGCCGACGAAAAGCCACCGGAGCAGCAGGTGGTGTACGTGGAAAAACCGGTGTATCATGCCGTATACGTGGAGCAACCGGCACCGGCGCAGTCGAACAGCCGCTGGCTTACGGCGTTGCTCCTGTGTGTGTTTGGCGGCGCGCTTGGGCTGCACCGTTTTTACGTGGGCAAGATCGGCACGGGACTGTTATACCTGTTCACGGGCGGAGGATACGGGCTGGGATGGCTGATAGACCTGATTGCCATCGCGACCGGGGGATTCCGCGACAAGCAGGGGCTGCCGCTGATGAAATAGGAGGGAATCCATGCCTTATCTATATGGGAAAAGGATACTGCTTCGCGATTACCGGCAGGACGATTATAACGCGATCCGCGCCTGGGTGAACGACCGGGAGACCGTGCAGTACCTGTCCTCGCGGTACTGGATGCCGCAAAGCGCCACCGATACCGCGGATATGCTGGAGCACGCGACCCACGCAGGGCCCAACGGCGCGTTTTTTGTGATCGCCGATCTGGAAAGCGAGGAATATCTGGGGCAAATCGACCTGATCAGCATTAACTGGAAACTGCGTCTGGCAGAGATGGCCATTGTGCTGGGCAGGGAGACGCAGCGTGGCCGTGGATTCGGCGGGGAAGCGATTGCGCTTTTGCTGGAATACGCGTTTACCACCCTGGGGCTCATGCGTGTGGAGCTGGATGTGGCCGTAAGCAACCGCCGTGCCATACGCTGCTACCAGAAGGCCGGGTTCCTGTTGGAAGGCACCAAACGCAAGGCTTTTATGGTAGGCGGGGAGTACGAAGATCTGGCAATGATGGCGGTGCTCAAAGAGGATTGGCAAAAAGCACACCGAACGGAAAAGGCACAGACGCAATAAACCGGCGTTTTTCCCCGGGGATTGCTTTTCCCCCCATTTTCAGATACAATAATTTTTCAAAAGGCCAAGCGTTCAGGCGCTTTGCCACGCGCCCCGCAAGTGAAGGGAAAGCCCGCTGCGGGAATAGGAGGGGACGATCGGATGGGCAATATCGTCGCGAAGTTCGGGGGCAGCTCACTGTGTGATGCGGGCCAGTTTCGCAAGGTGCGGGACATTCTGCGAATGGACCCGCGGCGTGTGTATGTGGTGCCCAGCGCCCCCGGACGACGCTTTGATGGCGACGATAAGGTGACCGACCTTCTTTATACGGTTTGCCGCCGCCGCGCCGCCGGCGAGGACTGGCAAACGGACTTCGCGCGGGTGGAGGAGCGCTACCGGCAGATTGCCGGAGAACTAAGCCTGGGGCAGGGGCTGGAGCGCCATCTATGCCGCATCCGCGAGGATATCGAAGCCGGGGCGGATGAGGACTACTGCGCAAGCCGCGGCGAGTACTTAAACGGCCTGCTCCTGAGCGAGTATTTGGGCTTTGCCTTTCTGGATCCCCAGGAATGTATTTTCTTTACCCAAAGCGGCGCGTTTGACAGCGAACACACCAACGAAGTGCTGAGCGCACGGCTGCAAGCCCTGCCCAACGCCGTCGTGCCGGGTTTTTACGGTTCCATGCCCGACGGTTCCATACGCACCTTCAGCCGGGGCGGCAGCGATATTACCGGCGCGATCGTCGCCCGAGCTGCCGGCGCCGACCTGTACGAAAACTGGACGGACGTTTCCGGCTTTTTAATGGCCGATCCCCGCATCGTCAAGGATGCGCAGCCCATCCCCTGCGTAACGTACCGGGAGCTTCGGGAATTGAGCTACATGGGCGCGACCGTGCTGCATGAGGACAGCGTTTTTCCCGTGCATCGCGCGGGTATCCCCACATGCATCCGCAACACCAACCATCCCGAGCATAACGGAACGATCATTACCCATCAGGCCGACAGCGAAAAGGGCCAGTACGTGATTACGGGCATCGCCGGACGCGTGGGCTTCTCGTTTATCTCGATCGAAAAGGCTATGATGAACGCAGAAAAAGGCTTCGGCCGCCGGGTGCTGCAGGCCGTGGAGGAATGCGGGTTATCCTTTGAGCATCTCCCCACGGGGATTGATACGATGTGCGTCGTACTGGAAACAGCGCAACTGACGCCAGTCAGGGAGCGCGTGGTTTCCCGCATTATGGAGTTGACCGCGCCTGATACCCTGACCATCTATGACGATATGGGGCTTATCGCGACGGTGGGCCGCGGTATGGTGCATAGTCCTGGTACTGCGGCGCGTCTGTTTTCGGCGCTAAGCCAGGCGCACGTCAACGTGCGGATGATCGACCAAGGTTCCAGCGAGCTGAGTATTCTGGTAGGGGTGAACTGTTGCGATTTCGAAGATTCCATCCGCGCCATCTACCGCGAATTCGTACGCTAGTACCAAACGAAGGAACGGGCTCTGCCTGTTCCTTTTTACCGTAAGGAGTGCCGTGATGAACAGACGCGCACGCGGCGACTACAGGCCGCCTAAGCCGGAACTGGAGTGGCAGAGCAAACCGCACCGCATTGTTTTTGAGCTGTGCGCGGTTTGCCTGGCGCTGTATCTGGCGTATGCCGCGTACTTAAGCCGCAGCGCTCTGTTTGGCTCCACGCTGGAAACGGCGTCGGCCCTCCTGTGGTTCCTGCTGATCGCCGCCGGCCTGTACCTGGGGTTAAAGTGGTTTGCGACCCATGTCGGCAGCTGCCCGGCCCCCGTGGGGCGGGCCCGGCTGCATGCAGGGGTGTTTTTGCTCGCGGCAGCGGTAAGCGCCGGTATCCTCGGGGTCTATCTGGCGGCGGCCAACCCCGGCGGCGTATCGGTGGACTCCGCGGTGCAATGGACGCAGGCGTCTACGGGCAGCTATTCCAACTGGCACCCGGTGTTCCATACGTTTCTGCTGCACCTGTGCGCGCTGGTGATTCCCAGCTATACCTTCGCGCTCGCCGTACAATGCGTGGCGTTCAGCCTCGCCGTTGGGTTTTTGGTGGCTACGCTCCACGCGTGGGGTGTGAAAGCCGCCTTTTTGCTGCTTGTCGAAGCGCTGGCGGTGGCTGCGCCCATCGTGGGCAACACAATGATGTACCTGTGGAAGGACAACGCCATGACCATCGGCGTCATGGTGCTGTGCGCACAGGCGGTTAACCTGTATTTCAGCCGCGGCGAATGGCTGCGCAGGTTGCCAAACGCTCTGGCTTTCGGGCTTGCGCTGGCTTTTACCACGCTGGTGCGGCATAACGCTTTCCTCTTTACCCTGCCGCTGCTCGTTACGGCGGCGCTGACCTGCGCGGGGCAAACGCGCGGCGTGCTGACCGCCGCCGCCGTGTTGGTGGCCGCGGTCGCGTTAACGTGGGGGCCGCTGTACGCGGCGCTGCATGTGACCTACCCCGACAACATGCTGGAGGAATCCATTGGCCTGCCCATGACGGTCATCTGTGACGTTCGTGTGCAAAACCCGGACGCGCTGGACGCGCAGACCCACGCCTTTACCGACGCTATGGCGGACGAGGCCGGCTGGGACGCCTACCGCCTCCATGAGTACAACTCCATCAAGTTTGGGAAAACCCGCGAAGTGATCGCCCACACGACGCTTGCGCAAGTGCTGAGCATGGCTGCGCGCACCGCCCAAGCCGACCCCACCGACGCGTTTGCGGCCATCAACGGGGTGACCGATTTGGTTTGGGGGTTTGCGGATGAAGGCGCGGCCAACGTGACCGTGCGAAACTCCGGCGATCTGCCTTCCGTGCCCAAGTACAGCGGACGCTGGAACCGTCTGGGCGGAGCGATCAAAACGCTGCTGACTGCGCCGTATGCGCTCAACGCTCTGGGCTGGTACTTCGGAAATATCGGGATTTCCTTTGCGCTGCTGCTGGTTTTCGCGCTCAGGGCGCTGCGCCGCAGCGGCCCGCGGGCACTGCTGCTATGCGTACCAACCCTTTTATATAACCTGGGCACCCTGTGTGTGCTGTGCGGCCCGGACGCGCGGTTTTTCTCCTTTAGCCCCCTGCTTGGCACAATGAGCCTCTTTGCGCTCTGGCGCGATGTTGCCGCGGAGCCCCTGAATCCCGTTCGGAAGAGTGAACCCAGATGACGCTGACGCCGACCCTGTTCCTGATCGTCTGCCCGCTGGCGCTGCTGGCGGGTTTCATTGATTCCATCGCCGGCGGCGGCGGAATGATCTCGCTGCCGGCCTACTATCTGGCCGGGCTTCCCCCCGCGCTGGCCGCCGGCACCAACAAGCTTTCCGCCATGATGGGCACCGCGCTCGCCACCGCAACCTACGGGCGCGCCGGCAAGGTGGACTGGCGGGTAGGCGTGCCTGCGGCGTTGGGTGCGCTGGTATGCAGCGCGATAGGCGCGCTGGTGATGACCGGGCTGCCCGCCAACGTGATCCGTGCCTTGGTGCTGTGCTGTATTCCGGTGGCTGCGGTGTTTACGCTGCGCAAGCGGCGCGTGGCGGCCTGCCCCAAAGAACGCACCCCCGAGGCCACGCGCTGGATTGCGCTGGCTATCGGCTGCGGGGTAGGCTTTTACGACGGGCTTGTCGGCCCGGGCACCGGCACGTTTCTGATCCTGCTTTTTTTACAGTTGTTTACGATGGAAGAGGTGCTCGCCGGCGGCACGGCTAAGCTGGTGAACCTCGCCAGCAACTTTGCGGCGCTGGTGAGCCTGTTGTTTACCGGCAATGTGCTCATTCTGCTGGGGATCCCCGTGGGGCTTTGCTCCATGATCGGCGCGGCGCTGGGGAGCCGCCTTACTATCCGGCGCGGCGGTAAGCTGGTACGTGGGATGATGCTGGTCGCGCTGGGCCTGCTACTTGCAAAAGTGCTCGCGGATATGGTAGGATGAACTGGTTCCATATGGTTGCATAGGGCCGAAAGGGGAAGGGAAAATGGCTGATAAGCAAGGTGAAATCATGCTCAGCCTGCCAGCGGACAGGGATTTTGTGCTGCTGGCGCGTATGGCGCTCAGCGGTCTTGGGATGGTCGCCGGTCTGGATGTCGATTTGATCGACGATCTCCGTTCCGCTACGGACGAGTGCTGCGATTGCCTTTTACATCAACCCATCAAGGCGGAAAGGCTGGAACTGCGCGCCCGTATCAGCGACGGACGGCTTTACTGCTGCCTCAATGCCGTGCGCAGCGGCGGCGTGTCCGACGTGCCGCCAAGCGATTTGGAGATCACCCGCGGCGTGCTGGAGACGCTGATGCCGGACGTATCGCTGCAAAGCGACGCGTGCGGGGTGGGCTCTATCGGTTTCTCACTGCCGGTATAAGGGCTGGTGCGCCATGAATGACGAACATCTGGTTCCAATTCTGGAACGATATGCGGTCACGCGATCTCCAGTATTGCGTGACGAGTTGGTGGAAAACTACCTGCCCATGGCACGCGCGGTGGCGCGGCGCTTTGAGGGACGCGGCGCGGAGCGCGAAGATTTGCAGCAGGTGGCCAGCATCGCGCTGATGAAGGCGCTTGAGCGGTTCGAGCCCTCGCGCGGTTTTCGCTTTGTGACCTATGCGATTCCCACCATCGCGGGAGACGTGCGCAATTACCTGCGTGATAAGGCGTCGGGGATGAGGGTGCCTCGCGACGCACGGCAAAAGCTGTATAGGATGCAACAGATCCGCGAACAGTTTGAGCACGATGAATTGCGCGAACCCAGCGCACGGGAACTGGCCAAGGCGATGAACATTTCCCCGGACGAACTTTTAATGTTGCTGGACATGCGCAACCAAACGGATATCGCTTCGCTGGACGCTCCGATTGGGGAGGAGACCGATGCCGACCTGAGTGCCGTGCTCGGCGCGAACGACGAGGGATACGAGCGTGTGGAGCAGGAGCAATGGATGAGCTGGATTTTAAGCAAAGTGGACGATAAGGAACGGCAACTGCTTACCCTCCGTTACCGCGACCGCTTGGGGCAGCGAGAGACCGCTAAACAGCTGGGCGTATCCCAGATGCAGGTTTCCCGCATGGAGAGGCGTGTGCTGGCAAGGCTACGCGCCATTGAGGAAAGCGGGGCGTAGGCGGGTGAAACCGCGTGTTGTCGCACACCAGAGGGGAGCGTTCCGCCTCTGCGGAGGCGAGCAAGGGCTTTCCGCTCGCCCCTGCACCCTTCGGGATCGCCTTTTACACAGCGGGCTAAACGCGAGGGGTCGCCCTTGAAGTACAGGATAGTCGTCCATGCGTACCGCGATTGTCTGCACAACCCTTCGGGCATGCGTACACGCGGTACGCCCGACCGACAAGCCTGTCCATCCGGCGGGCGAACCCATCGCGTTCCCCGCCTGCTGGGGTCAAGGCGAAAAGGGAGAACGACCGCCAAGCAGGCTGTAAAGGGTTTTTGGCAGGCAGGTTACGCGGGGTTTGCATCAAGCAGGTCACGCGGAGTTTGCACCCAGCAGGCTGTAAAGGGTTTGCGGTGTGTGGTAAAGTTTGCGGGTGAATGATATTTGCCCTGATGCTTGTGGCAAAGCAAATGGGGAAATGTGCGATTCGCATGAGGCGGATAAACCGATGAAAATTCGACTGACGGTTCATTTTTTGTGGGAGGAGACATGCGATGCAGGGCAACGGGAGCAACGGACAATGGACGCTGGAGCAGTTTGCGCAGTGGCAGGCCATGCAGAACATGACGCCGGAACAGGCGGCGCAATGGCAGGCCATGCAAGGCATGTCCCCCGAGCAGGCGGCGCAGTGGCAAGCCGTGCAGGGTACGCCTGTAATGCAGCAGCCTAACGTCTGGCAGCCCGCGCAGGGAGTACCCCTCGAGCAGTCAGCGCCGTGGCAGGCCGTGCAGGGCACGCCTTTGATGCAGCAGCAGCCTAACGTCTGGCAGCCCGCGCAAGGCGTACCCCCGCAGGCGGCGATGATGCAGGGCATGACCGAGGCCCAGCGCCTGCAATGGCAGGCCGCGCAGTTGGGCATCAGCCCCCAGCAGTTAATGGAGTGGGAAGCGGCGCAGAAAACCCGCACGGTGGTTAAGGCCAAGCTGGAGCGCAAGAGGTTGCGCAAGGAAAAGCGCCGGCAGCGCAGCACACCTGTACGCATCCTCCAATCGCTGGCGATCGTCGCCATTCTGCTCGCCGTGGCGCTGTATGCGCTCAACAACATGAAGGGTACCCGCCCCACCACGGCCGTTATTCAGCAGGGGACGCTGGGCACCGTTTTTCAGGGGGATGCGCTGATTGTGCGCAACGAAACCGTATATAACGACGAGGGTGTGCAAAGCATCGAGTATGTGGCGCAGGAAGGCAGCGTGGTTTACCGCGGCGACGTGGTGTGCTACGTGTATTCTACCGGCTACAGCAGCAAGGAAATGATCACCCTGCAGGATTACCGCGACCAGATCAAGGATTACCAGCAGACGCTGCTTACGGCCGAGACCGCCTATGACCAGAAAATGACTCGGCTGGAGACCGAGGTAGTGCAGCGCGGGCTGGAAGTACGCTCGCTGGTGCAGGGCGCACGCGGCAATCTGATTAACGAGGAAACAATTCTGGCAACGGCGATCGACCAGCGGCAGAAGTATTTTCGCAGTAAGTATTCCTCCGACATGCGCCTGAACCGTCTCTTTGACGACGAGGAAACCCAGCAGCAGCGCATCGACGGCTGGATTAAGCAAAGCGCCGCGATGCAGGAGAGCATCATCAGCTTCTACACCGACGGTTACGAAATCGCGCTGACCCCAGACCAGTTTCAACGTTATTCTCCCGCTGAGGTTCGGGCGATGTTCGACGGCCAGAAGCCCGAGGTCGCCGCTTCCGAGCGCGGTAAAACGGATATTTACCGCTTGGTGAAAAACGACAACTATGCGGTGCTGATGCTCATTAAGGACAGCGTTTGGACGCCCGTGGAGGGCACGACCTACAAGCTGATGCTGGAACAGTTTTCCAACACCACCGTGGATGCGCAGGTGCTCAGCTACACCCGTGCCAGCGGCGAACTGCTGGTGCGCCTGGCGGTGATGGGCGACGTGACGCCGGTACTGTACATGCGCACCTGTGAGGCGGAATTGGGCGAATACGCCGACGGACTTATGGTGCCCGCCGCCGCGATCTACACCCAGAACGACCAAAAGGGCGTTGTGCGTGTCGAAGCGGACGGGTCGCAGGTGTTCGTCCCGGTCACCATTGTTTCTACCCAGGGGGACAAGGTGTTTATTTCCGGCATCCAGACGGGTATCCTCGGCACAGGGCAGACGGTTCGCCTGTTTTATTAGGAGGGATTGGCATTGCAGGGGCAGCGGGAACCGGCGACAGCCGAAACGAACGGCCTGCTTACGGACGTGGGGGAGGCGGCGCTGCGCGCAAACGTCGCGCTGGTATTGGAAACGCTTCGTAAAAACGTCTATCGCGACGCGCCCCCCGCGCGTCTGGTGGCTGTGACCAAAACGGTCGCTCCTGCGGTAATCAACCGCCTTGCAGCGCTGGGCATCGGGGACATCGGGGAGAACCGCGCGCAGGTTGCGCTGCCAAAATTACCAAAAATCGACCCGCAATTACGTTTACATTGGATTGGTAGGTTGCAAACGAACAAAGTTAAAGATATAATAGATAAAGTATGGATGCTTCATTCGCTGGACAGGTTATCCCTCGCACAGGAAGTTCAGCGGCGCGCTGAGCAGTGCGGGCGGATTCTCCCGGCGCTGGCGCAGGTGAACATTGCCATGGAACCCCAGAAAGCAGGCCTGGCTCCGGAGGAGGTTCGCCCCTTCCTGCGCCGGATGAAGGATTATCCTAACCTGCAGATACGCGGGCTGATGGCCATCATGCCGTTCATCGACGATGAGGCGCAACTGATCGCATACTTTCGCGGGATGCGCGCGCTTTTTGATCAGCTTCGCACGGAAGCGATCCCTGGCATTGCAATGGAGGAACTCTCCATGGGGATGAGCCAGGATTACGCTCTCGCCGCGCGGGAGGGTGCCACTATGGTACGTGTGGGCACGGCGCTCTACCGCCCGTAAGGGATACAGGGTTCTCGCGGTTTTCCGGCGGCGCGGCCAAAGACGACCAGGCTTTCAGGTAAGCAGAGCGGGGCGTTTGCGGCTGTGGCGGTGACGATCCGCAACAACCAAAAGAGAGGTTATCCACTTTTTTGGTAAACTGGCAGGGGGTACGACGCTTGGGTATGTTCCAAAAAGTCAACGAATGGTTGACGGAGCACGGCGGACGACTGATTCATGGTGGGGATACCAACCAAATGCCCGCGGGTGCCTATTACGCTTCATCCGAAGCGGAGCAGGCGTACGGGGGTATGCGCTTTTCGACGCAGGATGCTGCGCCCGGCGAAGCGGTGCCCGTGCCCGAAGCAGGCGATCCCTACGATGGTCGCGTACCCTACCGTTCGCAGCGGGATCTGCAGGCCGAGGCGGAAATGCAGCGCCAACAGATGGAGCAGCAGGCGCGTCAGCAACAGGTTGCCGCGCAGCAGCAGCGCACGCAGACGTTTAACCGTACCGCACCGCAGGTGGGTTACCCGCAGCAGCCTTCCGGCAACATCTTGCAATTTCCGGGCATGATCCGCGGGCCGGAGGGTAACCTATACGCCCACGTGGAATACATCGTGCTTTTGCGCAACCGCAACGAATGCACCAAGATCATCGAATATATCAAAGCCAACGCGTCGGTGTTTCTCAATATGGAGTTTATCGCCAACGACAGCGAACGCCAGCGCTGCGTGGATATGCTTAGCGGAGCGGCCTACACGCTGGGTTGCCGGTTGAGTAAGATTTCGCAGCGGGGTATTTACCTGATTTCTTCCCCGTCCGTATACGTGGTTGTCGATCAGGCAATGCAGAAATTCACTTCCGCGCCCGATATGCAGGGCTACGCGCGCAGCGATTACGCCCGTTATCCGGCCTATGATGCCGGAGGGCAGAACTACGGTTATGCTGCGCCAGGCATGGGGTACGCCCCAGGCGCACAGCCGCAGGGGTACGCACAGCCCAATGCCGCCTACACCCAGCAGCAGGATTACGGCTGGGCCGCGCAGCCCGGCTCCGCCGCAGTGCAAGGCGCCGGCTACGGCGTGAATCGGCAGCCGCAGGCAACATATACCGCCCCGTTGACCGCGACCTATACCACATGGCAAAACGCTGGATATGACGCGCCTTCCGTTCCGCAGGCCGCCTACGCCGCGCAGCCGGACACAGGTTACGCCGCGCAATTGCAGCCGAAGGGTTACCACGCGCAGCACGCGCCCAGGCAGTCCGCGGAAGCCGACGGTTATCCGCCCATGGCAGCCGCCGCGGGGGAGAGGCCCGACCGGGCCGCCTTTGGGATGGGGGGCACCTTTACCAGTAATTTCGACGCCAACGAGGGCCGTTAGCACCCGCAGTAATGGCACATACGCCCGGTTTTCCGCCGTATCAAAACACGGCGGACACTACAGGAAAAAGTAGGAGGGATTCTTCATGCTGGTCAGTCTTTTAAACATCATTTTCAATGTGGCGATCTTCCTGGTCAATATCGCTACCTGGCTGGTGATCGTGTATGTCGTGATGACGCTGATCATTCCGCAAAACAAGTACACTTTGCTTGTGGCGAAATACATTGAGCCCATCCTCGCGCCCATCCGTTCCTGGCTGGCGAAAACTTTCCCCAAGCTGAATCAGACCCGGCTGGATTTATCCCCGGCTGTTCTCTGGCTGCTTTTGGAAATCGTCGGGTGGCTGCTGCAATGGATTCGTAGCCTCCTGCTGTAATGCCGCGTTCCAGCGACCCGCCCGTTGCCTTCAGTCGGCTTTTAGAGCTGGCACAGCAGGCCGATCGGCTGGGCGATTGCCGTTTCACGCCGTTCCTTACGCCTCCCGAGGCGGAGCTGGCACAGTCCGCCGCCAAGCGCGCGGACGTCGAAATCACGCTCTTCGGCGGGGTTGAGGACGCAGAACGCCGCATGGCGCGGTTTTCCCCCGCGGACGTTAAGCCTCAGCCCTTTCCCATCGCGGCACTGGAGATTGCTTGGCCCAAACAGCAGGCACCCGGCCACCGGGATCTGCTGGGTGCCGTAATGGCGCTTGGGCTAAGGCGCGATCATCTGGGCGATATTGCGCTGATAACGGGGCGGGCGTACCTGTTTGCGGATGCGGCGCTGGCGGAAAGCATCGCGCAGAGCCTTACGGAAGCCGGTCGCGTGAAACTCGCTGTTCATGTGGCAGCCGAGCTGCCCGTGTTGCCCCGGCCGGAAGGGGAAACATTGCGCGGAACCGTGCAAACCCCGCGGCTGGACGCGATTGTCGCGGAAGGGTTTCACCTGTCGCGCGGCGCGGCGGCGGAACTGATTGCGGAAGGCGCGGTAAAGCTGCGCTTTGCGCCTACGCTGCGGCCCGATGCGCGTGTGGAGCCGGGCGACACGATCTCAGTTCGCGGTTTGGGTCGTCTGACGGTCGAGGATTTCGGCGAAACGACGCGCAAGGGGCGCATCCCCGTACGCATCACGCGCTTCGGCGCTTCTCACGGATAATAAACAGTCGGAGGGAGCAATATCATGGCCATTACCGTATCGGACATCGAACAAAAGGAGTTTGCCTACAAAGGCGCGGGCTACGATCCCTATGATGTGGATCAGTATCTGGACCAGATATGCGATGAAATGATCGCCCTGCAGGAGCATATCACCCAGCTGGAAGAGGAGCTCACCAAGGCTCGCCGTGAGGCGGAGGTTGCGGTGAACGCCGTTAAACCCGTGCAGCCAGTGGTAGTAAAGCCCGCCGAAGAAACCGTGGGCAAGACCACGCAGACGCTGGAGACCATTCTGATCAATGCCCAGAGGCTGGCCGACGGCGCGGTGGAGGATGCCAAACGCAGGGCGGAGGATATCATCAAAGCAGCGCAGGACAAGGCGGATGGAGTTTTGAAGGAAGCCAACGGCGAAAAGGAAACGCTGGAGGCGGCTTTCAAGAGCCTTCGCGCATCCGCCGCAGATTTCCGCAAGAACCTGCTGACGATGATCGAAGATCAGAAGGAACTGCTGGAAAGCAACGATACGTTGTTTACCGACAAGAAGTAACCCCTTGCCGACTTAGCGCCGCCAATTTGTGCGCAGCACCGGTGCAGGCTGCCTGCGCCGGCATTGCCGTGTGCGCCGGCGGCTTTTTTATGCCGAATATTGCAGCCGACCACGTGCCTTGCCCCTCGGTCGGCGATAAGGCAGTCAACAGACAAGCAGCCCTGCGAACGTCCGCAGGGCCGTCTGTGATGAACGAAAACTCTTTAACGAATAAATGTTGACGAAAGCTAAAATGAACAATGCGATTGCGCGTAATGTTCGCCTGGCTGAAAACGGATGGTTTTCTCCGGCAAAGCACGGCGGTTACGCCTTGTGAATGCCGGGACTAAGCTAATTCGTTTCGCTTTCGATCACGGATTGCGTTAAGCAGTAACGATTCCCGCTCAGCCTGCCCAACGCGTCCAGACGGCTGCAATCCACCTCGCGTCCGTTTGGGATCAGGCCCTGCTCTGCATGGTAAAGCAGCACCCGGCCGATAATCAGGTTACCGGCGCCTGCGCCTTCGCCAATCGTAACGATTCGGTCAAGGCTGCATTCCATGGCGATGCGCGCCTCGGCGATACGGGGCGGTTTGACGGCTGTGGAGGGCACCATGTGAATCCCCTTGACATAGGCCAGATCCTCTCCGGCGGGAATCGGCTTCGCGGAGCTCTCCATCGGCACCAGTAAATTCGCCGAAACGATATGAACCACGAACTCGCCTGTTTCCTCTATGTTTACAATCGTGTTTTTTCGCGAACCGTCGTCCCGATTGACGACGGAAAACGCGATTGCGGGCGGGTTCCACGCTACGCCGGTGAAAAAACTGAACGGCGCGAGATTCAGCGCTCCCTCTCCACTGAGCGTTGTTACCCACGCGATGGGACGGGGGATAATACTGCTGGTGAGCAAATCATGTGCGTGGCGTGGTTCCAGGTTCCGTAAATCCAACTCCACCAGGCTCACCCCTCCGCCTTTAAATCGTCCGTCATTTCGTCCAGCAGGGTAATGTGAAACACGCACCGCTTACTGCCCCGGATAACCGACTCCACTATTTTTACATCCACTTTTCTGCCGAGAATGGTTTCATAGGTCTGTTTTTGCCAGCCGAGGGAACAGTTGCAGTAGATGGGCGCTATATGCCGGCTGTTCACCAGGCGGCAATCACAATCCCGTTCCGCGGTGATTACGGTGATCGTTCCCGCTTCGCGATCATAGCGGATGGTTTCGCCGCTATGTTCATGCATGAATTGAAAGAAACCCTCCGGGTTGCCGACGTACTGCTGTGCCTTGCCAAAGTTCATGGCGCAATTGCGCCCGAGTTGCTCCAGCATTGCGGACTGTGTGGCTTCGTCCAGATGATCGCCCAGCATTTCCCACAGTTTGGCCGTCTGCTTTTGGGAGTGTTCCAGCCACCACTGCAGCCGCCAGGCGGGTTGCAGCGCGCCGACTTCAGCTTTGGGTTCTACCGAAGAGGTGCAGCCATCGTCGGTGGGCGACACCCCGGCGCAGGAGCATGTGTGGTTATTACAGGGCTGGCATACCGGGTTGTCCGTATCCATAACTCCCGACTCCTTTATAGGGGATTGGATTGTGTGCTACATAGGCTGCTTGCCTGACGAGGGTCGAAGCGGCTGGTACGCTGGATTCCGTTTATCGATTCCTTGGTGTGGACGTTGTGCGGCGATTAAGGCGAGCAGAAACCAAGCAAGTTTGTTTGTTTTCAGCAAAGGCTGCCTGTTTCGGGGTTAGCGGATCATTAGACCCTATCACGATTCGGCTGATTGATTCTATTCTATCACGGCTCCTGACACGCGTCAATTTAGTTTACGGACGATCCTGCCAATCATCGCGGGAAAGAGGATCGCCGGACAGAGAGATAGAAACGCGACACCCGTTGACTATATGGCATTATTTACAGCAACAGGCACTCATGATACAATGGCAAAAAGTTGATTCGTGTTTACAATTGAAGAGTCTATACTGACTAAGCAACAGCATGAAAGGATGATCATGGTGAAATACCGCCGATGGCTTGCCGTGTTTATGACCTCGCTACTTTTATTGCTTTCCCTGCCAGGGGCAGCCCTGCAGGAAGCGGAAACAGCTGCGCCTGAAATTGAAAATACGCTTTACCCCATCGACTACGTTTATACGAGCGCGTTGATCACGGCGTACTACCACCTGTACGGGAAGGTTCTGGATGATTTTGCCGAGATCAACGTAACTAATCATAGCGACAGTACCGCATGGTTTCTGGTCGAAACGGAAATGGACGGGTACAGCTATGTTTCATCAGACACGGTGGAAGTCGAACCCGGTGAAACGCAAGAGGTCCGCCAGAACCCGCGGTTGATACCGGAATCCATGGAAAAACTCAACGCGCAGCGCTATGCGAATTTCCTGATACGAGTTACTTTGCTCAAGGATGGCGAAGATGAGATGCTGTTATCTGAAAGCAGTGAGATCCTGCTTTACTCTCGCCGTGACTACACGTGGGTGGATGGATTTGATGTTCAGGAGAATCGCGATCTTCTTGCCGTGTACGTGACACCCAACGACCCGGATGTGGAAGCCTTGCTTCGCCGCGCTGCCGACTATACTTCATCAGGGCAAATCTGGTCCGGGTATGGAGAGGATGAGAATGATGCAGAGGGCGGGGTCTGGGATCGACTGCAAGCGATTTGGCAGGCGGAAAAAGAGTATGACCTGACCTATGTCAGCACATGGGTTTCTTTTACGCCTATTTATTCGCAGCGGATACGGTTGCCCTTTGAGGTACTGGAACAGTCGGGAGGCAACTGCATCGAGCTGGCCTTCCTGTACGCCTCTGCCGTGGAAGCGCTGGATATGGAGTGCTCCATCGTCCTGATACCGGGGCACGCCTATCTGGCTGTTCGAACCGATCTGGTAAACGCTATCTACTACTTTATAGAAACTACGCTGATAGGGCAGGCGGATTTTAACGATGCGGTAACCTACGGAAATAACAGATGGGAAGAAGACAGCCCGAATGTGGACGCAAATAAGGAGGACTATGGTTGGATCAACATTGGAGACGCGCGGGAGTGGGGGATTCTGCCGGTTCCATGGCGCTAAACGCTGGTGGCAAAGAATATAGACTACCAGAACACGGCATCCGCCTTTAGTGGTCGTGAGGTTGCGGTTTTGGCGACCTAGCTGAGACGTTCAGGAGAATCGTAATATTGCGCGGACGAACAACGCCGCCCGCAATGGCAGTAAAAGTCTGTTTGGCATATGTAAGCGCCGCTAAAGACTGGCTATAACAGAGTTAAGCTCTGCTGCACAGATAAGGCTTTGATTGCCATGCAGTTCCTGATGATAAACTTGGACAGCTTGGTTTGCTTCTTTGGCGCTTTTGGCTACTTTGGCATAGGAGCAAAGGAACTCTTGTTTTTTAGCTGGCTAAACGATCCACTTTTACGCAGCAATCGGTGTAGCAGATGATCGCCTGGCCGAATACCATATTACAAACCGACAATCAAGAAGAAGGAAGGCCCCGCGAAAGCGGGGCCTTTTTGCATATCGTTTTGCATACCACTTATATGCTATATATGCGTTATATGTCTTATATGCGCAAATTGGAGAAAACGAAAACCGCCTGAAAGTCTTTATTCAGGCGGTTTCCTTGGTGAGCCCGGCGGGATTCGAACCCACGACCTTTTGATTCGTAGTCAAACACTCTATCCAGCTGAGCTACGAGCCCACATGCCGACCGAATGGCGTCCGAATCAGCTTGATAATTATAGCAGGCGTCTATATAAAAAGCAATACATACATGGAACTTTTTGCGAGCTTCTGCAACGCGCACGGCTTTTGCACGTGCTTGCGCCAATGCGGAACCAGGGGTTACCACTGTGCTTTTACGGCTCTTTCACGTTTACGCCCTCGTCCTGACGCGCGAAAGCGAAGGCAATCAGAACGGGCACTGTATAGAAGAAGCCCAGCATATAGCGCATGGCGGCGATGGGCCCCAACAGGCACGTGCCCCAGATAGACAGCAAGAATACAGCCGCTATCGTCATGCCTCGCTGCCTGCGGTAGATGGCAAAGCCCAACAGCCATAACGTAAGCCATACCATAACGGCGTTATCAGCCAAAAGCGCGCTTCCGGGAAGGGCGGATATGCGAAGCGTTTTGTCGTACGCTTCATAAATGGGCTTGAGCGCAGGCAGCTGGGAGTGCTGTTCCAGCTCGTACATGTCCATGGGCAGCAGCCCCAACACGATGTTATAGCTCATTTTCGCGCCCGGGTAGTAGTAGGGCAGGTTCTGCTCCAAAAACGCCTCCAGGTACAGCTGTGGGTTGCGCAGCCCCACCTGCCACCAAAGTGACAGGTACCCTCCCAGGTCGGCGGAAAACACGTCCTCGTCGAGGTTCCATTTCACGTTGTCGGCACACATGGGGGTATACAGCGCATCCCAACCGGATTCGTACTGCCAAAACAGCTCTTCGAGTTTCGCCTTCTCTTCCGGGGTGATCGTACCGCGGGTTGCGGCGCGCATCGTCTGTTGCAGCGGAATGGAGAGCATTTCCACGTAACTGCCGCTCTCCGCGTCCACGGCGCGAATCAGCAACAGGTTGCTCGCCAGATAGCCCCCTACACAAACCAGCAGCAGCGCCGCGGTGCGTACGCGCCGGTTTTTGGCAATGGCGACAGCAAAGGGGAACGCGAAACAAAGGGCGTATACGCCGTTGTTGCGAAGCAGCATCATGAGCACCGCCGTTACGAAAAACAGCAGTATCCGTACCGGCGAGCGGAACCAGGCCGTACCATCCCGCCATAAATCGGCCATTTGCAGGCAGAGCAGGAGTACAAATCCGCCGAAAAGCACATCCTTGGTAGCGCTGAACGCCCATAAGGGATAGAGCGGAAGAAGCGCGAACAACGCGAGCACGGCGATACGCAAGCCAAGCGGCGCGTGCCTCCGGTAAAGCCAGGCGCACGCATAGCCCACGATGCCGGCCATCAACAGCATTTGCAGTCCGTTGTATAGCGCCACGCCCAGCGTGAGCGAATCCAGTTCGTTTCCCAAATCCAACAGCCAGCCCAATAACAGCGTATGCAGCAGCGGGTGTTGCGTGCTCATGTAGCCATCGATATACATATAGAACTGCGTATCCGCGTCGTAGCGGAAAGTGCCCGGATAGAACGCCAGCCATACGGGTATCCAACAGGCCAGCACCAGAGCGAAAGCAAAAAACCCGTTGCCAGTCAGTCGGCTTACCATAGACTCTTTCGTTTTCGGAGGTTGATTTTGTGCCCGACGTATGTAGCGCAGCACGCCGCGGTATAGCCAGAGCGCGACTGCTCCAAAGACGATCGTATAGACCGCGATGGTGAATACCATGGCGAGAATGTTGTCCACGGTGGCCAGCGGTAACGCACGTTGCTCTTTCATGGGCTTCCCCACCACGGTAAAGCACGCAAGCACAAACCCCAGCGGATACGAAATCCGGGAAAGCCGCCTGTCCGGGGTGGCAAAGGCAAAGGTGAGCAGCGATGTGAGCGCCACAAACAACACAATTCGCAGTGCCCAAAGCGCGAGGGCATTCGCAGGGAGAGTTGCCACGTCCGGCAACCTCCAAATGGTTGCCAGCGCAATCAGCGCGCCCGCCGCCAGCCTGCTGTTGGAGAGAGTACGAAGCTTTTGCATGGGGGAACCTCCATCGCATTGGTGCGCCGTCCGTCACGGACGCGCGGGGGAACGCCTTTTGTCCATTGTAATCAATATGCAAGGGAAACGCAAGCCGGGCGCGGTTTCCTTTTGGGCGATAGTATGGTATGATACACACGTTCCCAGCCCCTTGAAAGGAGTGCCGCCATGCTTCGCTTTGTTCGCCGCGATTCCCGCCCGTTTACTGCTGCTGCCCAAAGCGCGCTTCGGCCCTATATGGGTGTGATGGCGGAGTTGTTGTTCGCGCGCGGGGTGGATACGGCGGCACAGGCGGAGCGGTTTTTACACCCCTTGCTGACAGATCTGTTGGATCCGATGTTGCTAAGCGGTATGGCGGATGCGCTCGCACTGCTTGCGCAGGCCAAGGCGGAAGGCTGGCCGACTGTCGTATATGGCGATTACGATGCGGACGGGGTCTGCGCGGCGGCGCTGATGACCGAGGCGCTGCGCCTATACGGGATCGACGCGCAGCCGCATATCCCCCTGCGTGCTGAGGGCTATGGGCTGAACATAACCGCGGTGGAGCGTTTGGCCGGGGACTACCGGCTGATGATTACTGTGGATCTGGGCATCACCAACGCTGCCGAAGTTACGCGCGCGAAGGACTTGGGTATGCGCGTCATCGTGACCGATCACCACCAGCCTGGGCTTACGCCCTGCCCCGCTGATGCGGTGATCAATCCGCTGCTGGGTGCGTATCCGTTTGCGAAACTGTGCGGCGCGGGCGTGGCATATAAGCTGGCTGTAGCGCTGCACGGCGCGGAGACAGCCGAACAATGGCTGGATCTGGCCGCGCTGGCTACCGTGGCGGATATTGTGCCTCTGCTTTCGGAAAACCGCGTGCTGGTTACGCAAGGCCTGCCGCGCTTCGCGCAGCGGCCGGGGCTCAAAGCGCTGGCGGATGCCGCGGGTTGCCGTATGCCGCTGGATGCCGAGGCTGTAGCCTACCAGCTTGCGCCGCGGCTGAACGCGGCAGGTCGCCTTTCCGACGCCAACGACAGCGTTAAGCTACTGCTTACCCGCGATCCTGCCGAGGCGGAGGCGCTGGCCCGTAAGCTGGACGCGGCCAACACCGAACGCAAACGCCTGGAGGCGGATACGACCGCGCAGGCCGAGAAGCAGGCGGAGGAACACGATTTTATTAACCGACGCGTGCTGTTTGTACGCGGGGAAGACTGGCATACTGGCGTCATCGGGCTGGTCGCGGGCAGGCTGAACCGCCGCTATGGCGTGCCCGTGTGTGCGATGAGTGAAACGGACGGGCTGTTGCACGGCAGCCTGCGCGGTGTGCGCGGGGTGAACCTGGCGCGCTGTCTGCAAACCTGTGACGATCTGCTTTTGCGCTACGGCGGGCATGAGATGGCCGCAGGCGTTACGCTGGCGGCGGAGAACGACCAGGCATTCCGGGAGCGGCTGGAACAGGCTGTGCGCCAAAGCGCCGAGCCGGATGCTTTTGTGCCCGCGCAGGAGTATGATGCGGAGCTGTCGCTTCAGCAGGCGGACGACGCGCTGCTGACCCAGCTTACACAATTGCAGCCCTTCGGCATTGGCAATCCCGCGCCCGTATTCTATACGCGCGGGGCGCGGGTGGATCGCCTGCGCACCTGCGGCGCGCAGGGTGCGCACTTGCAACTGACCTTGCGCGATAGCGGCGGAACACTAGAGGGAATCGCCTTCGGCATGGGCGCGCTAGCCACGCGGTTGACGGATACGGTGGACGCGGCCTATACCCTGAACCGGGACACCTTTCGGGGCCGGGAGACGATCAAGTGTCAGGTACAGGCGCTGTATCCCCCGGCGCAGGCGCAGGCGGCGCTGCTGGCGAACATGCCACAGACTGTGCTGGACGATGCGCTGTTGCGGGGTCTGCGCGACGCGCTGGGAGCAATTCCCGATGACGCGGCAGGAAACGGCGCGCCGGATGCAGAAATGAATAAGGCTGTATCCCGCGAGGCTAACGCGGTGGAATCCGCCTTTCCCCTGCTGGTTTCGCCGGAGGGAGCGACGGCCACGGTGGAGAGTCTTTGCGAAGGAACGCAGGGCACCCTGTTTGTGGCATATGCACGGGAGACGGCACAGCGCTTTTTTACGGCATTCGGCACGCGCGTCGATCTGGCGCAGGGCGCCACGGATGACCCCCGCTGTTTCCATACCCTGCTGTTTGCGCCGGAGCCCGGCGCTGTAAGCGGGCGGTGGAAAGCTGTGGTATTGCTGGACGGATTGCTGGCTCCGGGGGAAGTTCACTTATGGCGGCGCTCCCTGCCGGCCGCAACGCTCTACTGCGCGCCCAACACGCAAGCCCTCCAAGCCGGAGCGGCAGCCGTGGACGCGGGAGATCAGCGCTACCGGGCGCTTTACAGGCTGCTGAGGCGCAGCGCTTTCGCAAGCCTCCGGCAAACGGCGCAAGCCGCCGCGCTTACCGAGGCGCAGACGCTGGTGGGCCTAACCGCGTTTCATGAGTTGGGAATACTCACCTTTTCGGATGTGCCTTTTGCCTACTCCTTTCGCGAGCCCTGCCGGTGCTCGCTTTCCGACAGTCCGGTGCTGGGCGCGCTTCGCGCCCTGTCCGCCCAAATGGAGGCGCGGGAATGCTGACCTATATCACCAACGAATGTATGCCGATGGAGAAGATGATCGCTCGGGTGCAGAAGCTGCATCCCGGGGATAGCTATCTGTTGGTTAAAAAAGCTTACGAGTTCGCCGAGCAGGCCCACCACGGGCAGGTGCGCAAAAGCGGCGAGCCGTATTTTATCCATCCCGTATCGGTCGCCAGCATCCTTACCGATCTGATGATCGACGCGCCCACCATCGCCGCGGGGCTGCTGCACGATACGGTGGAGGACTGTAAGTGCGTTACCTTGGAGACTATCCGCGAGGAATTCGGCCCGGAGGTCGCCGTGCTGGTGGACGGCGTAACCAAGTTGGATAAGCTGGATTTTACCGACCGCGAGGAACAGAAAGCCGAAAGCCTGCGTAAGATGATCCTGGCCATGAGCAAGGATATCCGCGTTGTGATCATCAAGCTGGCCGACCGCCTGCACAATATGCGCACCCTGCGTTACCAGCCGGAGGAGCGCCAGCGCGCCATCGCCGGGGAGACGCTGGATATTTTCGCACCCCTGGCGCACAGGTTGGGCATGAACGCCATCAAGCAGGAATTGGAAGACCTCTCCTTTAAATACATCAATCCCGAAGCGTACCACGACATCGCCCAGAAGGTTGGCCTGCGCCGCGTTGAGCGGGAAGAGAGCATCCGCATGGTCATTAGCCAGCTTTCCGAAAAGCTGGACGCGCAGGGTATCCATTACGAGATGGACGGTCGCCCGAAGCACCTCTACTCCATCTACAAGAAAATGCAGGAACAGAATAAGACCTTCGACCAGATTTACGATCTGACCGCCGTGCGCGTGATTGTGGATACGGTGCAGGACTGTTACACGGTGCTGGGTATTGTGCACACGCTGTGGAACCAGATCCCCGGTCGGTTTAAGGATTACATCAGCGTTCCCAAGAGCAATATGTATCAAAGCCTGCATACCACGCTGATCGGCGGGCGGAAAATGCCTGTGCCCTTTGAAATACAGATTCGCACCTGGGATATGCACCACGTAGCCGAGTTCGGCGTGGCCGCCCATTGGCGCTACAAGGAAGGCGGCAACGCCGATGGCGATCTGGATACGAAGCTGTATTGGCTCCGGCAGATTCTTGACTGGCAAAACGATACCCGCGACAGCAAGGAGTTCATCGATTCCCTTAAGACCGACCTTTTCAGCGACGAGGTGCTGCTGTTTACCCCCAAGGGCGATATCATCAGCATGCCGCGCGGTTCCACCCCCATCGATTTTGCCTACCGCATCCACAGCGGCGTGGGTAACCATTGCGTGGGCGCGAAGGTCAACGGCCGCATCGTGCCGCTGGAAACGCCGCTGGAAACGGGCGACCGTGTGGAAATCATCACCTCCACCAACTCCAAAGGGCCCAGCATGGACTGGCTTAAGATCATCAAAACCCAGCAGGCCAGGGCCAAGATCCGCCAATTTTTTAAGCGCGAACTGCACGGGGAGAACGTGGAGCGCGGCCGGGATATGCTGGAGCATGAAGCTAAACGGCGCGGCGTAACGCTGTCGGCGCTGACCAAGCCCGAGTACTATGAACCGGTTCTGAAACGTTACGCCTTTCAGGAGTTGGACGATATTTTCGGTGCGGTCGGCTACGGCGGCATCGCCAGTGCCTATGTCATCGGCAGGCTGTTGGACGAGCAGCGCAAGGATGAGGTGCAGGCCATCCCCAAGGTGGTGGAATCCACCCCACAGGAACTGCAAAAACAACTGGGTAAGCCCACCCACGGCATATATGTCAAGGGTGAAAGCGGGATGCTGGTACGCTTCGCCAAATGCTGCAACCCCGTGCCGGGGGACGAGATCATCGGTTATATCACCCGTGGCCGCGGCGTGACCGTACATAAAACGGACTGCCCCAACGTGAGCACCGCCGCGGGGGAAAGCGAGCGCATGGTGGAGGTCAGCTGGGCCAATACCGAAGGCGGTTCCTTCAATGCCACCATCAATATCATCGCCTACGATCACGTAAGCCTGTTGGGCGAGCTGGCGCTTTCCATCGGCAACATGGGTGTGCCGATCATGGCCGTTTCCGCTAAGCGGGATAGCAAACGCAAGACCAGCGTGATCACCATGGTGGTGCAGGTGACCAGCCGGGAGCAGCTGGATAGGGTCATTAACGCTTTGCAGCGCCGCACGGATATCATGGAGGTCTACCGCGGCATCTCCTGACGGCGCAACCGCCGCAGCGCGGCAGGACGCGTTACACGCCTTGCGGGCTTTTTAGAAAGGGTGGGTGGAATGCGGGCAGTCGTGCAGCGCGTGCTACGCGCGTCGGTCGCCATACGCGACCAGATTACGGGCGAGATCGGCAAGGGCTATATGGTGCTGATCGGCGTTGAAGTGGGAGACGACGAAAAGGACGCGGATTATCTGGCCGAAAAGGTGCAGAACTTGCGTATTTTTGAGGACGAGGATGCGAAAATGAACCTTTCGCTTACGGACGTAGGCGGGGCGATCCTCGCGGTGAGCCAGTTTACTTTGCTGGGTGATACGCGCGATGGGCGGCGGCCGAGCTTCATCAAGGCTGCACGTCCACAAGAAGCGGATGCGTTGTACCGTTACATCGTGAGCCGTTGGCACGAGCAGGGCATCATGGTGGAAACGGGCATGTTCGGTGCGGATATGGCGGTCAGCCTGGTCAACGACGGGCCGGTGACAATCCTGATCGACTCGCGTAAAGTGTTTTAAATGAAGGTTTCTGAGGTGAGCGCGTTGCCGGTGCGGGTGGAGACGCTCCATGTGGGCGAGTTTGCAATGAACTGTTATCTGGTGGAGAATACGGATACCCATCAGGTGGTGATTGTCGATCCGGGCTCGGACGCGCGGCGCATTATCGCTGCCGTAGGGGAGCGCAAGCCCGCCGCGGTGCTGCTGACTCACGGCCATTATGACCATATCGGCGCGGTAGACGCGCTGTGCGAGCACTTTGGCATCCCTGTGTATATTCACATAGCCGATATTCCCAAGCTGACGGACCCGGTTCTCAACGTGGCTTCGGCCTTTGGGTACGATGTATGTGTGCGTACGAAGCCGACGCCGGTTGCGGACAACCAGATACTGACCCTCGCGGGTATGGCTATTACGGTATTGCACACGCCCGGCCACAGCAAGGGCAGCGTTTGCTACCTCCTGCCGCACAACGCCGGCCTGCTGTGCGGTGATACGCTTTTTAACGGCGGATATGGCCGGTATGATTTTGCGGACGGCAATTTTTCCGAACTGAAAAACAGCCTCCGACGCCTTCTGTATATGCAGCCGCGCGTAAAGGCTTATCCGGGGCACGGCGGTACGACCGTCGCGGGCCGGGACGAGCAAACGCTATGAAGATTCTTTTGCATTCGCCGCTGCCCCGTTTTGCTAATGAATTTTGCGACGTGCTCAAGCTTTTTTGGCCGGTGGAAGACTTCGCGGTGGAGGCGACCGCGCCGCTCACCGCCGAGGACGCGGCCAAGGCGCAATACACCGCGACGCCCGCGACTGCGGACATGGAGGTGTTGTACCACACCTTTAGCGAGGTAAACGGACTGTGGCGCTGCGGGTTTACCTTGCGGGGGCAAACAGCCGAGCGCGCGCAGGAAACGCCCGACGCCGGAGCGCTTACGCGGAAACGGCTGATGAAACGCCTGTGCAAGCTTACGCTGTATGACCTGTGCAAGCAACTAACGGGCAAACAGCCGCCGTGGGGATCGCTGACCGGCATTCGCCCTACCCGGCTGTTTTATGAGAAGCTTGCCGGGGGCATGTCGCCCGAGGATGCCGCGCGGGCGCTGACGGCGGAGTTTGATGTAACGGAGGAAAAGGCGGATCTTCTGCGCCGCATCGTGGCGGTGCAGCAAACGCTGCCCGCGCCCGCCGCAAACGAGGCGGATGTTTATGTGTCCATCCCTTTTTGCCGCACACGCTGCGCCTACTGCTCCTTCCCGGGGGAGGCGCTGGGCAAGGGCGGGCAGGTGGAGCCTTATCTGGCAGCGCTCTTTGCCGAAATGGAGGCGGCCGCCCGCCTGATGCGCGAGGCCGGGTTTTCGCTTCGCGCCCTGTATATCGGCGGAGGCACGCCCACGGCGCTTTCCGAAGAAGCGTTTGCCGCACTTCTGGAACACGTGGCTGTCTGTTTTCCTTCGCCGCTTGAGTTTACCGTAGAGGCGGGGCGGCCGGATACGATTACGCGGGAAAAACTTCGCGCCATGCGCCGCTATAGCGTGGGGCGCGTGAGCGTCAACCCCCAGACGATGAACGATTTTACCCTCCGGGCCGTTGGCCGGGATCATACGAGCGCGCAGACGTTGGAGGCGTTCCATCTGGCGCGCGCCGAGTGCTTTACCGACATCAACATGGATGTGATTGCCGGCCTGCCGGGAGAAACCCCCGCAGACTTTGCCCATACCCTTGCGCGTATCGATGAACTGCGCCCGGACAGCCTGACGGTACACACGCTGGCCATCAAACGTTCCAGCCGCCTGCATCTGGAGGGCGCAGCCCTGCCGCCGGGGGACGCGGTAGCCGATATGGTGCGCATGGGAGAAGAAGCCGCATTGCAGCTCGGGCTTACGCCGTATTACCTTTACCGGCAGAAGTACATGGCGGGGCAGCAGCAAAACGTCGGTTACGCCCGCCCGGGCGCCGCGTGCCTGTACAACGTGGATATAATGGAGGAAACCGCCTCCATACTGGCCTGCGGGGCGGGAGCGATCAGCAAGCGGGTGTTTACGGAGCGGAGCCTGCGTATCGAGCGCGCGCCCAACGTAAGCGATGTCGGCGAGTACATCCGGCGCGCGGCGGAAATGGCCGGGCGCAAGGCGGCGCTGTTTTCCTGACGATGAAAAACGCAGGCCACGGCGTTCGCCGCGGCACCGCAGGGGACCTGTTTTAGCGCAAGGTCAAGGAGGGGATTGCTATGGCACGCTCGGTGCTGATCGCTCTGGATCAAGGCACAACATCCAGCCGCGCGGTGGTGTTTACCACGGAGGGGCTTGTGCTGGCGACGCATGCGATCGAGTTTAAACAATATTACCCGAAGCCCGGCTGGGTAGAGCATGACCCCGAGGATATTCTGGAAAGTCAGATCGCCGCACTGCAAAAGGCGGTGCGGTTGAGCGGCGTGGCCGTGGAGGAAATCGCCGCCATCGGCATTACCAACCAGCGGGAGACGACGCTTTTATGGGATCGGGACACCGGCGTTTGCGTGTACAACGCGATTGTATGGCAATGCCGCCGCACCGCCCCGTATGTGGAGCGCCTCGTTGCGGAGGGGAAAAGCGGCATGATCCGCCAGAAAACGGGGTTGGTTCCGGACGCGTATTTCAGCGCCACCAAGCTCGCGTGGCTGCTGGATACGCTACAACTGCACGAGCGTGCCGAGCGGGGAGAGTTGTGTTTTGGCACCGTGGACAGCTTTCTGGCGTGGCATCTGGTGGAAGGCCGGCCGCATGTGACCGACGCGACCAACGCGGGGCGCACGATGCTGTTTAACATCCATACCCAAGAGTGGGATGACGAGCTGCTTTCCATGCTGAATATCCCCCGGGCACTTTTGCCCCAGGTGGTGGATACCGCGCGGGTTGTGGGCAGCCTGCGTTCCGAAATTCTTGGGCGGCCCATACCCGTAGCGTCGCTGGTAGGCGATCAGCACGCGTCGCTGTTCGGGCAGGCCTGTTTTGACTGCGGCATGGTTAAAAACACCTACGGCACCGGCTGTTTTATGCTTATGAACACCGGCGATACGCCCGTCGCAAGCGAAAACGGGCTGCTGACGACCATGGCGTGGCGGCTTTCCGGCCAGCCCACCTACGCGCTGGAGGGCAGCGTGTTCATGGGCGGGGCGACCGTGCAATGGCTGCGCGATGAACTGAAGATGATTCAGACCAGCGCCGAGACCGAACATATCGCCCAGAGCGTGGCGGATACGGCAGGCGTCTTTCTGGTGCCCGCGTTCACAGGGCTGGGCGCGCCTTACTGGGATATGTACAGCCGTGGCACCATCGTTGGGATGACACGCGGTACCGGGCGGGCACACATCGTACGCGCCGCGCTGGAAGCGATCGCCTACCAGAGCGCGGATCTGTTCGACGCCATGGCTGCGGATGCGGGCAGCCGCCCCCAGCAGATACAGGTGGACGGCGGCGCGAGCGCAAACGGCTTTTTGATGCAGTTTCAAAGTAACATTCTGGGTGTGCCCGTGGTACGCCCAATGGTGCAGGAGACTACGGCACTGGGTGCGGCGCTGCTGGCGGGGCTGGCCGTGGGCCTGTATCAGAACAAGGAAGAAGCCGCGCGTGCGGTGAAACCCGACCTGACGTTCACCCCCGCCATGGGGGAATACGACCGGGGGCTGGCGATGTACGGCTGGCACCGCGCGGTGGAGCGCTCCCGCGGGTGGATTGAGCACGATCGCTGACGTGTTGGATGGGTGAAAGTAGCGTTTCTGCCAGCCTTTGCGCGAGAAAACGAGGGACGGCAAGCTGCCCTTCGTCTATCAAACAGGTTTTCAACACGCTGAAAACCCCGTTGTCGGGATGTGGAAGAGTATAAAACTGCTGCTGACGCTTTTAATTAGATCTTTTCAATTTCCGAACGTAGGCTTCCCATATCGATCAGGT
>JAJFVI010000087.1 GCA_021371895.1 Eubacteriales bacterium
GCGGCAACATGCGGCCGGCGTTTTACGCCGACGAATACCGCCGCTACCAGACCTACTGCCGGGATTACGGGGAGAATAAACTCTTCCGTATCGCCTGCGGCCCTTCGGACGCGGATTACCGCTGGACGGAAGTATTGATGCAAAACGCCGCCCGCTTTATGCAAGGCATCACCATGCACTATTACACCTGGACAGGCTCCGATTGGCAGCATAAGGGGAGCGCTACGCAGTTCACCAAAGAGGAGTATTACCGGACGCTGCAAAAGGCGCTGGGCATTGAGCCGATTATCGCGCGGCACCTGCAGGTGATGGATCGCTATGACCCCGAGCACCGCGTAGGGCTGATCGTGGACGAATGGGGCACATGGTTTGGCGTGGAGCCGGGCACCAACCCGGGCTTCCTCTACCAGCAAAACACCATGCGGGACGCGCTGGTGGCGGCGCTGACGCTGAATGCCTTTATGGCGCATTGCGACCGTGTGGTGATGGCCAACCTCGCGCAGACCGTAAACGTATTGCAGGCGCTGGTTTTGACCGAGGGCAACCAAATGGTGCTTACGCCCACCTACCACGTGTTCGACCTGTATCAGGCGCATCAGGACGCCGAAGCGGTCGATTGCTTCGTGGATTGCGGCGAGGCCGCCGAGGGCGTGCGCCAGCTGTACGCCAGCGCCTCGGTCAAGGAAAGAACACTTACCCTGACGGTCGCCAACACATCGGCGGACGAACCGATTTCGGCCACCCTGTCGCTGGGCGGCTTTGCCATAAAAGAAGTCTCCGCGCGCATACTGACGGGCAACATGGACGACTATAACGACTTTGGCAGTGTGAAACTCTCCGTAAAGCCTTTTAGCGGCGTCCGTCTTGCGGACGGACGGCTGACCGTCGCGCTGCCCGCCTGTTCGGTTTGCGAGATCATATGCCGGTAATTTGCCGACGCTGCCTGCTTGCTGAAATGGAAAGCGAAAGGCCGCTCTATCTGTTGATGCGGGAATGGCTGGCTGCCGTACCCCCGGAGGAGCGCGCCGAACCCGAACGCTACGAGGCGCGGCTGACCGCCTGCCGGCAATGCGACGCGCTGGGTGAAGGTCTTTGCGCCCTGTGCGGCTGTTATGTGGAGCTCAGGGCGGCTAAGGCGCGCGCCTCCTGCCCCGCCGCGCCGCCCCGCTGGATGCGGGCACGGTAACGCAAAACAGCAATCCGATCCACTGGTAAACCAATCATCCCTCGCCCGATTTGACATCCTCTTTCGCTGCGGATACAATAGAAGCGTGATTTCGCGCCTTTTTCTCTCCGGCGAACCATGGCGCCGGTGGTACGCGAGCACGGCGGCAGGGGGCGGTATACCATGCAGGCGAAACGACAACTGGCCATCCTCGGGAGCACCGGCAGCATCGGCACCCAGGCGCTGGAGGTAATTGAGCGCCACGCGGATCGCTTTTCGGTGGTGGCGCTTACGGCGCACCAAAATGTTCCCAAGTTGTTTGAGCAGGTGGCACGCTTTCGGCCCACGCTGGCAGGGCTGACGGACGCGCGCTTTTCCCTGAAGGATGTGCCGGCGGACTTGCGCTTCTGCCGTTGGGTGTTCGGTTCCGAAGCGCTCACCGCCGCGGCAGCGCTGAAAGCGGCGGACACGGTGCTGGTATCGGTGGTCGGCATGTGCGGACTGCAAAGCGTACTGACGGCGCTGGAACATCATAAGCGTGTGTTGCTGGCCAATAAGGAGGCGCTGGTCGCGGGCGGTAAACTGGTAATGGAGGCTGCCCGCAAGGCGGGGGAGCATTCACTGCTGCCGATGGACAGCGAACACAGCGCCATCTTTCAATGCCTGCAGGGCGCGGCCGGAAACCCGGTTGAACGCCTGTACCTCACTTGCTCGGGTGGCCCCTTTCGCACCTGGCCCAAGGCGGATATCAACCGCGCCACGCGCGAGGAAGCTCTCCGGCACCCCACCTGGTCCATGGGGCAGAAGATCACCGTGGACAGCGCAACCCTGTTCAACAAGGCGCTGGAGATGATCGAGGCCCGCTACCTGTTTAACGTCGAACCTTCGCAAATTCAGGTGCTGGTGCATCCGCAAAGCGTGGTACACAGCGCCGTGGGCTTTGCGGACGGTGCAGTGATTGCGCAGCTGGGCACGCCCGACATGCGTTTGCCCATCCTGTACGCCATGGCTTACCCCGAGCGCCTGCCCACGGGCGGCGCGCCGCTGGACTTCTTTACCGTGCAGGCGCTGACGTTTGAGCGGCCCGACCCCGAACGCTTTCCGGCGCTCCGGCTGGCGGAAATGTGCCTGGCGGCGGGCGGCGCGGCCTGCTGCATTCTCAATGCCGCCAACGAGGTAGCCGTTCGGCAGTTTTTACAACCCGACAGCGGGAAACCGATAACCGTCGGTCGAATTTATACCGTGGTGGAGGAAACGCTCCGCCGCGTGGGGAACTTGCCGGCCGACACGCTTACGCAGGTGCTAGCGGCCGACCGCCTCGCCCGCGAAACGGCGCAAAGCCTGCTGCCCTGACCCATTTGCAGCGGACGCGTTAAACGCGTCCGCGGGAGGACACACGATGACGATTCTTTACATTCTTCTGGCGATTGTGCTGTTGGGCGTGCTGATTATGGTGCATGAATACGGCCATTTTATTGCCGCACGGCTGACGGGCATCGCCGTGAAGGAATATTCCGTCGGAATGGGCCCCAAGCTTTGGCAGCGGAAAAGCAAGAAGCACGAAACGCTTTTTACTCTCCGCGCCATTCCCATGGGCGGCTACTGCATGTTCTATGGGGATGAAACCGACCAGCAAAACGCCGACGACCCCCGCGCGTTTGACAAGGCGAAGGTATGGAAGCGCATGCTCACGGTATTCAGCGGGCCGCTAATGAACTTTGTGCTGGCTTTTGTGCTGGCTGTGGGACTGATGGCAGGCTACGGCTACACCCTCGCCCAACCCAGCGTCACCGATGTGGAGGCATCCATGCCCGCGGCGGCGGCCGGCCTGCAGCCGGGCGACACGCTGACAGCCATTAACGGTCAAACGATCGCCGTGGGTGACGCCAGCGCGCTGACCACGGCGATTAACGCCCTTGGGCAGGGCGAAAGCTTCACCCTCACCGTACAGCGCGGTGAGGAGGCCCTTACGATCCCCCTCACCCCCGTGTGGGACGAAGCCGAGCAGCGCAACCGCATCGGTATCGGTATCCGCGCCTACGCGCCATTGGCCTTCGGGCAGATTGTACCGGCAGCGTGGGATAGCTGCGTATACGCCTCCACCGCCATACTGGATTCGCTGGGCAAGCTGGTAACCACCGGCGAGGGCGTGGAGGATACCGCAGGCCCCATAGGCGTGGTGCAATTGGTGGCGCAGGAGACGCAAAATGGCGGTTTTGAAATCTTTTTAAACCTCGCGGTGATCATCAGCATCAACCTGGGGCTGATCAACCTCCTGCCGATCCCCGGGCTGGACGGCAGCCGGCTGGTGTTCATGCTCGTAGAGGTTGTGCGCCGTAAACCGATCAGCCGGAAGATTGAAGCAACGGTACACCTGGTGGGGTATGCCCTGCTGTTGGGGCTGATGGTGTTCTTCACCTTCCGGGACGTGAGCCGCATCATCACCGGGTAAAGCGATCGGCGCACGCGTACGAAAACGCAGCGTCCTCCGGTTGCAGCCACCCGCCAAGCCGTGTTATAATAGGATTCACAATGCGGCGCGCGGTGCCATGCTTTCGTCCGCGCAAGGAGGATCGGGTTGATGAAGGGCACAATGAAAGAAAATTTCAAAAAGAACCTTAACGTTCCAAACGCCCTGACGGCCCTCCGCATGTTGATGATACCGCTGTATCTTGCGTTGTTCATCAAAGAGATGAAATACACCGCGCTGATCGTATTCCTGCTCGCGTCGCTGACCGATCTGCTGGACGGGATGATTGCGCGCCGCTACCACCTCATTACGGATCTGGGCAAGTTAATGGACCCTCTGGCTGATAAGCTGATGATCCTGACGGTGATGTTCAGCATGGTGATCGGCAGCCAGGCTATTTCTCCTGTGGTGCCATGGGTTGCGGTGGGTATCCTGCTTGGCAAGGAACTGCTGATGATGATCGGCGGGCTTCTGATGCTGCGGCACAACATTGTGGTTTATTCCCACATGATCGGCAAGATCGCCCATTGTTTGTTCATCGCGGGGCTGACGGCGACGTTTTTCCACGACTGGTTTTCGCAAACATTCGTAGGCTGGCCAATGACGCCGGACTTGATGCTGATCTGGATCGCGGTGGCTTGCACGCTGTGCGCAATGGTCTTTTATGTGGCCGATGCGCTGCGCAAGCTCAAAGCGCCCGCCGCCAACGCCTGAACATGTAAAAGACAACTTTATTTCAATCCCCGCTTTCCCTTCGGGAACGCGGGGATTGTTGTGTGCGCTTCCGCGGGGCCGATGTGTACTTTATCGCTACCGCACGTTCCAAAGCTTGCGCACAGCCCAAGCCCATGGTATCATCGTTATTGTTCTGCCGTTTTAATATTGCGCCAATGCAACGCGAGATTTTTATGCAGAGCAAAGCACTGCGCCCAAGGATTAGCGGTGCCGTTTCGAGGTTCAATAACGCGGCGATGCGCGAAAAGCTTCGATGCGACGCGCAATACCGAATTGCCAGAACATACATGCGTCCGGCGGGCGCGTGGAGGGAGAAATAGTCGCTATGACAGGCAGAACACTATCCAGTGCGGGCCGCGGACACGCGCTTGCCCTGTGCACCGTACTGGTTTGGGGCACCACGTTCATCGCTTCAACCGTGGCGCTGCGCACGCTTTCCCCCGTGGAACTGCTGGCGCTGCGCATACTTATTGCCATCGCTGCGCTTGCCTTGGCTAACCCGCACCGGCTGAAGCTGCAAAGCCGCCGGCACGAGCTGTATCTGCTGGGCGCGGGCCTTTCGGGCGTTACGCTGTATTTTTTATTTGAATACATCGCACTCACCTACACCAGTTCCGCCAACTGCAGCGTCATCATCTCCTCCGCGCCGTTTTTCGTGGCCCTCGCCATGCGCTTTCTGCTTCGGGAGGAGCGCCTGAACCGCTCGTTTTTCATCGGGTTTGTCGTCGCCATGGTTGGCGTGAGCATGGTATCCTTCGCGGGGCGAAGCCTGAAGCTCAATCCCCTGGGGGATGTACTATGCATCCTCGCAGCGATTTCGTGGGCGTTCTACTCGGTATGCATTCGCAAGCTGGAGGGGTACGGATACAATATGATGCTCATTACGCGCCGCATTTTCCTCTACGGGCTATTGTTCCTGCTCCCAATCATAGCGGTGACAGGTTTCAGCGTGACCCCCGCCGATATTCTGAACACGGATACGCTTTTGAGCATTCTGTTTTTAGGGCTGGTGGCAAGCGCGCTGTGCTTTGTAATGTGGAACACGGCCGTACGGCTGATCGGCCCGATCAAGACCAGCGCCTATATTTACCTCACACCACCGGTGACCATCATTTTTGCGTACATTATTCTCAACGATCCCATTCATCCGCTGGCGATCGCCGGGGCAGCGCTGACGTTATTTGGGCTCTTCATCAGCCAGCGCCGCACGCCGGAGGCGGTTGTTCACTAACCAGGGCAACCGCGCAAGCCGGGTGGCAATCGGCACGGTTTGTGGTATAATGAACCAAGAAAAACCCGAACCCCATTTAATTATGGTGGTTCGGGCTTTTTGTGTTACTAACGTGTTATTAGTTCAATCGCGTTTCGAAATTCTTGAATTGTCTTATGAGTATAAACCCGCTCACCAACTTCTTTGGATTTGTGACCCATCATCAGGTCAATGCAGACCTTGTTTGCCCCGGCGCTATCCAGCCTTGATCGGAAAGTGTGGCGGCATTCGTGCGGAGTATGCTTCAAACCAAGCTGATCCATGATCCCATTCCAAAAGGCATAATACTGGGTCGAATTGCATTTTTGTCCGTCACAACTGAAAAGGTATCTGTTACCCAACTTTACGCGTTGTTCGACGATGCTTTGAATTTTGCTGTGGATAGGAACAATGCGACCTTTCCCGGCTTTCGTTTTGATACCGCCTTGAAAAGTCATATCCTTCAGATTGACGTTCGCTGTTTCAAGGGTCAGCAGTTCGCCAATCCTCCATCCACTATACAAAAATACCAAAACAGAATCCACCCATGCTTGATCCCGGATTGCCCAAACTGCTTTCACTTCTTCATCTGTAAAAGGTACCTTGCTGGTTTCCGGAATCGGTTCTGCACTGATTAAGGGCGAGTACATTTTCTGAATCACATCCAGTTCCATTGCAAACCGATCCAGATGCCCGAACAAGTTTTTGATTGCCCATTGTGTGCTGTACCCACAACCACAATCATCAATGCAATCCTGCATGTGAAACGACCGTAAATCCTTGTACTTTATGCCCTGTATCTGGGCGCAATGCTTGAAAGCAGACTTCAAAGAAGATTGCGAGGAATCCCCTAATTTAAGCATCTTCTTTTCTGACCATTTTTCAAACAGTTCTTTTAATGTGATCTTTGCCGCGTCAATATCATAAGGGTTTCGGTTGTAATCAGCTAACGCGAGCATACCTTCTTCGCGGCTAGGGTAATAACCGATCGTATCATAAACGGGATAGCCGCGATCATCCCAACCTTTGGTTTTCCTTGCGACGAAAGGTTTTCTTCTGTTACCCGATAGTTTGGCGACACTTCCGTAGCCGTTAGGATTTCTCAAATGGTAACATCCTTTCCCATGTTACGCATGTTACACATGCGTTACGGTTGATGTTACGGTTGAAAGCCTTATAAATCAACGATGTTACGGATGTTACGGTTGAAACGAACTTCTTATATATTATTTAGACAATGATTCTCTATTATCTAAATAAATAAGTAATATAATAGCGGCAACCGAAACACCGTAACAAATGAGATAAAACAAGGCTTTGAGTGTGTTACACTTTAGCTAGTTAAAGTGTAACAACCGTAACATAGGTTAGGCGTTGCCATGGCTGTTGGCGTGTGGTAGAATAGGCATGACAGCGCCTTTCAATGCAATCAAGGGGTTCGTTGTCAGTCCCCGCCCGGTGTGGTAGCTGGACGGGGGCATTTTTTATGCTTTTGACACCGAGAACCAATAACCTATCACCGGAGATATTGAGTAATAGTACTTTAAACCGTTGACTTCTATTGAGTTAGAAACATCCGTCTTTTCACTATCGCTGGTAAAGCCGAGTACATCTAAAAAATCTGTTATTTCTGTTGCTGAAGAAATCGCCCCGGTCGCTATTGCAATTTCACCCATTCCGTAAATAAACCTCAAAGCTGAATCAGTTTCCCCGTCTGGAACGTAAATTAGAATAATTCCGTTCACATCGGGTAGTTCACCTTGATAATCATCGACGTGTGGAGCAGAAACCTGCATACCAAGATTTGAAGTCAAATTAACTTGATAGATGTCGTTTACTACACCAAATGTCATCTTGATATTATCTTCGCGAATCGCATTTCCAGAACCCGTCATGGCGGCAGCGTAATTGAAGAAAATGTTAAAATCGTTGATTGGTATAAATGTTTCGCCTGTTCCTTCACATACACCAGCAACAGACCAACAAACCATCAAGCACACCAGCAAACAGAACACCCGTTTCACTCTTAATCCCCCTTTCTATATTTTGGTACGTCCAATAAATCTTGTACGTTCTCAACTGCCTTTTGCTGTCCGTCAGCATTTAATTGGGTAAAAGCTGTGAATAAAGCAACGGCAAGATTTCCGTATTGTGTTTGTAGAGAATCTAATAACTTCGCTTCTGCTGCCAAACAGCCCTTGTGGTTGAATCTTTCGTCCCAACCCATCAAACATTCAGGAGTAGTACCAAGTGCGCTTGATAGCTTCGCTAAGTTTGTTTGGCGAATGTCAGAAATTATACCCTGCTCCCATTTTCGAACGGTACTTTTACCTACGCCAACTAAATGACCGAGTTCTTCAAGCGTCAAGCCTTTCTCAATGCGTAATTGCTTAATTTTAGCCCCAATATCCATAAAATCCCTCCTTTCGTTTCAATGCCATAAGTATACATTGAAAGTGTCTTGCAATCAACCTATTTTTATATTTTAGAAAAATAATGTGCCTTAAAATACACTTTTGTACTTGACACTAAAAGACACCGATGATATGATACAGGTGTCTTATATGACACGAACCTCCCAATCCCCTACGCCGGGCAGTCTACCACCTGCCCGGCACACCACCCAAACATTGAAAGGACTGGTGAACACGGTGAACACAGAAAAATTGAAGAAAGACTTTCAAAAGACTGTCAAGAACTTCAGGGACACTCTACCCGATGTACTGAACTATCAGAAATGCGAACAACGCCCCGATTATCCCAAAGCCATGATGACAAGCCAGCAGATGATGAAGGGAACGGCAACTGTGAACTTCGGTTCTAATTCCGAGGGGCACGAAAACAATCTGGTCGCTTTCATTGAAACGGACGCGTTTAAAAAGTTCTGCGAGGAAAATTGCGTTCAAGTAGTTGGGCGGGAAGTTCAGCGTGACGATTGCCTTTGGCTTCGACTGAAGTATTGAAAGAAGGCGTTGATTATGACCACCAAGGAAAAGTTGGAAGCTATCAAAGCCATGGAGGATAAAAACCGCGCGGTGGATCAGGCGTTTGCGCTTGGGCAGAAAAGCGTTCAACCCATGAGGGAATTTACTACCGAGGAATTGCAGGTGTTATGCAACCTGACAGGAACGAAGGGCGACAGGATGCTTTGCAATTTGAGAAACCGCATACAATACGAAATTGACCGTAGGAAACAATAGGGGGGCTAACGCCCCCGCCTAATGCAGCTTCGTCCATTGTGAGGGCGAAAGGGTCACAAGCCCCTGAATAATTGCAGAGTGGGCGTAACTTGAAAAGTTAACATCAATAATTGTTGAGGACAGAAACCAGAGCGCCGGAAAAGCCCCTGCGAAAGTGGGTGTGGGTCACAGACCTATGGGGTGTGGTCGGTTGTCACAGCAATAATGAACGAAGTACCTTCCTCATTCCATTTTGGGAGGGATAACCATGAAACGTATCATTTCCAGAATGTTGATTCTGTTATTGTTTTGCATCGTAACGTCAGCATGTGCCGATGAAACTACCCTGTACGTGCTGTGTGAGCCGGGAAGCGAAGTCAACGTACGTACCACGGCTTCAACGAAAAGCACCACTGAAGGATGGTTGACTTTGGGTGATGCGGTATCGGTGGATGAAGAAAAAGAAGATAGCACCGGGCGAGATTGGTTCCATTGCATTGATTTGAGCACAGAAGCCGGGAACGGCTGGGTGTGTGCTTACTACTTGGTGAAAACCACTGTAACGATTGAAACGTATGAAGGCACCGTGCGGGCAGACGGGCGCGTTGCCGCCCGCCGTTGGCCGAACGGTGAACGGAAAAACTGGTTGAAAGAGGGGGTCGAATTAACTGTATACGCCCAAACGGATGAATGGGCTATCACCAACCGGGGTTATGTTAAAGTACAGTTTATTGAAAGAAAGGAGAATGCCCAATGACGAATACGCTAAAGCTACGCGCTTTGATGCTGGAAAAAGGTTTTACGCAGGGTCAGCTTGCCAAAACGCTTGGTATCAGTGAACAGGCGATGAACCAGAAGATCAATAACAAGCGCGAATTCAAGGCAAGCGAGATTGCTACACTTCTTGAGGTTCTTTCCGTTGAAAATATCGGGGAAGTTTTTTTTAACCCGGAAGTGTCTTAAAAGACACTTCGTAGAAATTGGAGGTGCGCCATGGATGATATTAAGATTTTTGAAAATGAAGCGTTTGGTCAAGTAAGAACGGTCACTAAAGAAAACAGTCTATGGTTTGTTGCGGTGGACGTGTGCCGAGCGCTCAACATTACAGATCCGCATGTTGTGAACCGCCGCCTAGAAGATGATGAAAAGGACAGGTGTTTAATACCTACCCATGGCGGTACCCAGAACATGGTCATTGTCAACGAACCCGGCTTATATTCGCTTGTGCTTGCGTCCCGTAAACCCGAAGCTCGCGCATTTAAACACTGGATCACGCATGAAGTCATTCCCGCCATACGCCGCACAGGCCGCTATATTACCCCGGGCGCTGCCGACACCATCACCATTGACCCCAAAACCATTGCCCTGATTGTAGGTGCTACGGTGCGGGAAATGATGCCCTACATGAACGTGGGCACGATGAAACAACCCGTGCAGGTGAAGGCACAACCCAACAAACCAAAATCAGACCCCAAGGCGTTCGCCCGGAAGTTTCAAAAGCTGCTCAAAGAACACGGCATGACTTGCGCGGACGCGTCAAGGCTTTTGAACAAACCGCGCACGGTGATTTACTACTGGTTTACTGGGCGGTATGTGCCGCGCACCGACAACCTGCAACTGATTGCGGAAGCGTTTGAAATTGAGATGGACTACTTTGAGGTGTAGCTATGAAGAAAGTGATCCTGTATTCGTGGAGTGAACAGGTGATCGGGTTTGAAAGCGAAGCAGACCGCGCCGCTTACGTAAACATGCAAATTGAAACTGCGAAACGTAAGCGGCAAGCCCCGGTACAGGTGTTGGATGATTACGAAGAAAACGGCCTATACCTTGTGCGGCTTCGTAAGCCATACAACCGTAACCCGATTTTCGACCAGTGAACGGAGGGAAAAACCATGAGTTTTGCAGCCAACCTGAAAAATGCCATGGATGAACGGCGAATGAGCCAAACGGAACTTTCCGCATTGGCCGGAATCGGAAAATCTTCGATCAGCCAGTACCTTTCCGGCAAAAACGTGCCCAAAGGCACGGTACTGGAAAAACTGGCAGAAGCGTTGGAAACGTCTGTGGGCTTCCTATTGGAAGAAGCAGACGTTACCGATTCTGTAAGGGGAACGCCCATGAAAAACGTACCGATCAGCCTTGCTGCGGCAATGCTTGGAAAGGGAGAACAGTTCGTAAGGGTGTCCCTGCAAAGAGGTACCGCGCCTTTCGGATTCGCAGTTAAGGTAACGGGCACGCGGTACAGCTATCACATCAGCGCCAAAAAGCTGAACGAATATCTGGGAACCGCCAAGTGAAACGTTGACAAACCAAAAATTTGAGGAGGGTTTTCAAACATGAAAAAGTTTGAACTGACAACGGAAACCAAGATTCTCTTTGGACGCACGCTCTACCGTATCCGCGCCTTGATTGCTTTTGAGGATGTTGAAGTTGGCGAATTGGGCGGCTGGGTGGAAAAAGAAGAAAATCTTTCACAAGAAGGTAAAGCGTGGGTGTCCGGCAATGCGTGGGTGTCCGGCAATGCGCGGGTGTCCGGCAATGCGTGGGTGTCCGGCAATGCGTGGGTGTTCGATGATGCGCGGGTGTCCGGCAATGC